>JAZUMO010000036.1:0-2702 GCA_045603665.1 Acutalibacteraceae bacterium | reverse complement strand
AAAAATATATCTTTCTGTAAAGTACAAGGCATCTCTGATTCAGGGATGCCTTGATTATTTTTATATGCTAAGTCGGAGACAGATAAACGGAGATGATATTATGACAGGCATAAGCATAGCAGCGAAAAGAGAACGGAAAACAATTCCTCTGATAAAATTTTATTCAGATATATTTTCAGCTTAAAAGAGGTGAAGCAGTATGTTGAGAACAAAGCTTGAATTCAATAACGGCAGACCGTACATCTCTGTGAACGGAAGGCTTCATGCTCCCCTTGCATATACAACTTATTTTGAAGAATGTGGTGAGTTTTCCGATTTTATCAGAAAGGGATACAGAATGTTTTTCGTGAATGTATCCTTTACTAGTTTGCCCATAAATAATGTTTCGGGATTTTCACCGTTTCTGTCGGGCGTGTTTGACGGTGATGAGCCTGATTATTCTGAGTTTGATGAAATTGTCAGCAGGATTATTTCTGAATGTCCCGATGCCTTTATTTTTCCGAGAATAAATGTTGCCATGCCGCAAAAATGGATAGATGAAAATCCGGATGAGACCGTTGAAACTCAAAGCGGAAGAAGAGAATCGCTCTATTCCGATGCTTTCCGCTCTGACGGTGCAAAGCTTCTTCACACACTGGTTTCCCACATACGCTCAGCCGGTTATGCACACAGAATTGCAGGATATCAGCTTTGCGGAGGAACTACACAGGAGTGGATGCATCACGACCTTTTCGGCTCTTTTTCCGAAATGGGACAGGAAAAATTCCGTCTGTGGATGCAAGAAAAATACGGCATGACCGATATTCCGTCGCTTTCACCATCAGATTTCAGCGGCGGAGAATTCAATGAAATTGTAAGCCGATACGGCGAATTCTGCGGCGAAGCAACAGCTGAAACAGTGGAGTATTTTGCAAAAGCATTGAAGAAACAGATAGACGGCGAGCAGATCGTAGGAGTTTTCTACGGCTACAACGCTTTTGTGAATGATTATCTCTGGGGACTTCACGGTTTGAGATTTATTGTAAATTCTCCTTACATAGACTTTTTTTCATCTCCGTGCGGTTATGATAACAACAGAAGTCTCGGTGTTGATTGGTGCGATATGCTTACAAGCGGGTCGGTAAAGCATCACGGCAAGCTGTATTTTGTAGAATGCGACATAAGAACACGTCTGACGCGGAGAATGCAGGCTTCAAGGCCGGGCAGATATCCCGACGATATTCTGCGCCTTGTGGATAAAGACGGTAATAAAACTGTGTGGAGCGGACCCGAAACGCAGGAGTTTTCACTTTCCGCAATGCGCAAGGCGTTTGCACATCAGCTCACAAAAGGCTCAGGAATATGGTGGTTTGATATGTGGGGCGGCTGGTATCACGATGAAGAGCTGATGACTGAACTCGAAAAAATGAAGGATATTGCCGAATCATCAAAAGAAAAAAATCCTGAGGTTTATCCCGCTGCACAGACTGTTGTGTTTATTGATGAAAAAGCATATCTGAACAATCCGAGGGACAGCCACCTCTGCCACTGTGTGAATATAACAAGGGCAGCAATGGGAAACACAGGCATTCCTTTTGACCTTTACATGGTTGAGGATGCCGAAGAAGCTCTTCATAAATATAAAGCCGCAATTTTTCCGGCTCCGTTGCCCTCTGAAAGCGGAAAAGCAGCCATTGATTTGTGCAGAAAAATGAATGTGCCGTTTATTCAGGCAGATACTGAAAAATCGCATTTTTTCACAGACGAGCTTCGTGATTTTCTTGTGTCTCATGGCGTTCATTGTTACGATTCCTGCGGAAATGTTGTTTATTGCGGAGAAGGCTTCCTCGGAATCCATACAGTAAATGACGGTGAGATTAATATTCCTCTTCCTGAAAAATACAAGGTCAGACAAAAACTCGGCACAGGCTTTGCGGAATGTGAAACGGAGTTGATTTCACTTTATATGAAAAAACATGACACCGTTTTGTTTGAATTGATATAGGGGCGGGTGACAGTATGCTTGATTTTATAACAAAAGAACCTATAAACAAAGGCTGGTCGTGTGACAGGAAATACCGCGTCACTACTGCTGTACCGAAGTGTTACATAAAGGAAGTGGAAACGTGGTACGAAAAGCAATAAGTTCAGACCTTTCAGCAATCATGGATTTATACCGTGAGCAATTCAGGGAAATGGCAAAGCTGATTCCTGGTTTTATCAAGGAGGGTGACCAGAATACAGAATTTATCGAAAATACAATATCAGATGAAAAATCTGATATTCTTGTTTACGAAAACGACGGTAATGTTGTCGGTTTTATTTTGCTTCAGGCAAAGACAAGACCTGATTTTGATTTTATGCTTCCGGGTAAATTCTGTTATATAATGGATATAATTGTAACGGAAGTTCACAGAAATAAAGGCTTCGGTACAGCTCTTATGATTTCAGCAAAGGATTGGGCAAAAGAGCATGATTGCAGTTTTATAAATCTTGATGTGCTTGTAAATAATCCCGGTGCAATTAAACTCTATGAAAAACTCGGGTTCATTCCTAAAGCACAGGAAATGTACTGTAAATTATAATTTGTTTGTGTGCTTTAATCAATATTCGTAGGGACGGGCATCCTTGACCGTCCGTAAATTCACGCATAGTTTAACGGCTCGTCGAGGACGCCGAGCCCTACAAATGGTTACTTTAAACATACAGATAAATTATAATTT
>JAZUMO010000035.1:0-6479 GCA_045603665.1 Acutalibacteraceae bacterium | reverse complement strand
TTCGGCTACTGGGGAGCAAATACCGACAGCTTTAAGAATGTGCTTTCTCAATATAAGAATGTAATTCTTTTTCACGGACACAGCCATATGAAATTTGAATCGCAGGAGTTTGACAGTTGTGCAAATTACACTGAAAAAAACGGTTTTAAATCTGTTCACATACCATCCTGCGGTGATCCGAGAACACTTCTGTCTGATGACGGAACATGGGAAACAGACAAAAACGGCAGTCAAGGATATATCGTTGATGTTTACGATGATTGCATTGTATTGAACGGATGTGACTTCGCAAAGGAAAAATACGTGCCTGTGGGTGTTATAAAAATTAATATTACATAGAAAGGATAAAGTATATGAAAAACTATCTTATTTACCCCTGCAAAACAATGAGGATAACTCAATCCTACATAGGAACAACCTCACATCTGCCCCATATGACGGGCAAACCGAAGGATTATCCTATTGACGAGGGATGCAGTGACACGGGCAGAGATTATATTTACTGCCCATGTGACGAAATGAGGGTCAAGCGTGTTTACGGTGTCGGTTCGGGCGGTACCAATACTATCTGGCTTGAGAGTACAAAGAAGGTGCTCTTTGCCGACGGAACAAAAGGCTACTGCACACTTCTTATCACCCATCCCGATGATGCGGACCTTAAGTACATCAAGCCAGGCCAGCTCTTCACCCGTAAACAGAAAATCTGCCGTGAGGGCAAGGACGGCGCCACAGCTTATCATCTTCATATCTCTGTCGGCAAGGGAAAATTCAAGGGGAACGGCTGGACACCGAACAGCAAGGGCAAATATGTTCTCACAACTACGGGCGGCGCTTTCAGACCTGAGGAGCTTTTTTTCATTGATGAAGCCTTCACAAAGGTACTCAGTAATAAAGGTCTTCTCTTCAAGAAAATGCCGACGTATTCCACCGGTACCTACAAGGTCAACACCGCTGTGCTCAATGTGAGAAAGAGCGCCGCTGCCGATTCCGCAAAGGTAGGGACTGTTCTTCTCGGTCAGAAGGTTAATGTCGACAAGGTTGTCGGAGACCGAGGAAGAATCGGTAAAAACCGTTGGGCATGCCTCGATTACTGTAAGAAGGTGAAGTGAGGTGGTTGAATGGAAGCACTTGACATAATATCAAAAATTCTGACGATAGGAACCATAGTCGGCGGACTTTTATATGCTCTTTATCGTTGGATTTTTAAACAGGATAAGCAGACCGAAGACATAGAAGCCAATGACAAGCACATTGACGAAGTCGAACGGGAATGTGAGAAGCATATTGAAAAGGTCGAACAGGAGTGTCTCGAAAAAATTGATGCTTTGAAGAGTGAAACTAAAGAGAGTCTGAATTCGATACAAAAGGAACAGGCTTTGATAGTTTACGGACTTCTCTCTGCACTTAAAGGCCTTCAGGAAAAAGGTTGTAACGGTCCCGTGACCGAGGCAATTGATAAACTTGAAAGACATATAAACATTGAAGCTCATAAAAACAGATAAAAGAAAGGAACATTATTATGAAAAGTATTGATTTAACAGCCATCATTCAGGCTATTTTAACCCTTATGTCAACGGTAATCACCATCTACATCCTTCCGAAGGTGAAGACTTATCTTGCCGCAAAGCTCTCCGCTGAGCAGAGAGAAAACCTCAAGCAGTGGGTTAAGGTAGCCGTTGCCGCTGCAGAACAGCGCTACGGTAGCAAGACCGGCAGCAAAAAGAAGGACTACGTTGTTTCCTTCCTGCTTTCAAAAGGTATTGTGTTTGATATTGATGAGGTGACAGCTCTTATCGAAAGTGAAGTGTATAAATTAAGCCAGGGCAGCGGATATTTTGTTACTGTGCCTGAAGAGGATACGGATGTCCCTGGAGTTCCCGATATAAATGATTCGTGTGAACCTGCTGAAGAGTCTGAGCCTGATACAGCTGATGAAGAATGCGAAAGCGATACAGTCGAAGCTGTAGGATAAAATTACATAATAAAATGATACACCGCCCGATGGAGTTAACTGCTCTGTCGGGCGGTGTTACTTTTTTCTTTTGCGGAGACTATATATAGAAGTGAATTTTGCTACCTAAGTAAAATTAAAGGAGTTTAAAATGAAAATATATAAAGAAATCGAAATTAAAAATCCTCTGTACATTACTATTCTTGATAACGGTGTCACCTTGTTTGTATACGACGGTTATGCAGAAGGCTCTGACGGCCGTGTGTATAAGGCTGTTGTTGAAGAAACGTCCGATGATGAGTGCGAAGTTGTGGGGTGGGTGTGTCAGTAGGTGTGTCAAAATATCCGAGAGAATAAATAAAATCTAAGGTTTTTATATTTCTCCAAAACCGCGTGCCGAGGGTTCGAGCCCTTCTGCCCCTGCCAAAAACAATAACGGATGCCGTAAGGTGTCCGTTTTTGTTTTTAGTCTGAGTATAAAATGAGCTCGAATCCGAGGCACGCGGAGCGTGTCGTGGGGTGCGGGTCTCCGGTGGAGACCTCTGCGTAGCAGAAGCACCGACCGAGCCGGCAGGCGAGAACAAGCCCTTCTGCCCCTGCCAAAGAAAGAAGTCCTAAAACCTTTGTAGCGTAAGGGTTTTGGGACTTTTTTACAAGTCTTTATACGAAACATTATATTTATATTTTAGAACTAAAAGTTAAGATTGTATCATTTAGTTATCCATAATTATACCTAGTTATCCAAAAAATCCCCTCCAAATCCCCTCCAAAATGTCACTCTTAAATACATATTGCTTTAAAAAGGAGATATTCATAATGGAAAGAAATAAAAGCAGAAAATCAAATGGGTCTGTATCTATTTTATCATTCACTATTTGTTGTGTCCACTTTTACTATACAACTTTTTTTACTTATTCACTATTCACTCTCCACTAACCTTCGGGTCTATTTTTGGAAAGTAATAATGAATAGTGAATAAGTTCGGGAGGGATACCCGCACCCAATTGTAATTTTGTATTTAGTATGCTATAATTGTTGGGCAGTTAAAAAATTAATAAGGTGGTTAGTCTATGAAAAAAAGCTTACATATAACCCTTGAGCTTGCGGTTGTTCTGCTTATCTGCTTTCTCGGCGAGCTTGTTGTGAAGTTCCTGCCCTTTAATTTTTCGGCAAGCGTTTTAAGTATGCTAATTTTACTTTTGCTGCTTGCCGTCAGGGCGCTTAAAGCGGAAAGCATCAATGCCTCGGCATGTTTTTTTACCTCAAATATGGCCGTTTTGTTCATTCCCTACGGCGTAAAAGTGCTGCAGTATGTCGATGTTATAAGGGAAAATATACTTCTGTTTGTGCTTATAGTGCTTGTTACAACACCTGTGGTTTACGGTGTGACGGCACTGACGGCACAGCTTGTCATAAAGCTTCAGGGGAAGGAGGGGGAGTAAAATGGAAATTGTTACCGATTCGCCCCTGTTCGGTCTGTTTTTAAGCTTTGCCGCCTTTGGCGTGGGCATTCTTTTGTTCAATAAGCTCAGAACTCCTCTATTAAATCCCTTGCTTTTTGCAATAATCTGCTGTGTCGCCTTTGTTGAAGGGGGACTTATCTCCTTTGAGAAATATATGCAGGATACAAAGATACTCGCTGATCTTCTGCCTGTTGCAACGGCACTGCTTGCGGTAAATATTTATAAGCAGCTGAAGGCCGTAAAAAAATATGCCCTTGCAATTGTTGTAAGCTGTCTTGCAGGCTCTGCGGCAAGCATACTTTGTGTTGCGGGCATTTGCAAACTTTTCGGAGCGGATAAGGCCGTTGAGGCCTCGCTTATTGCTAAAAGCTGTACAACGCCCATAGCTCTTGACATTTCCCTTATGAACGGGGGAATGGAGGGCCTTACGGTAATTGCCGTAATATGCACGGGTATTGCAGGTGCAATATTGGCTCCCTCACTTGCAAAGCTCTTTAAGATTAAATCACCTGTTGCCGAAGGTCTTGCCATAGGTACAAGCAGCCATGTTATCGGCACAACCAAGGCTGTTGAAATCGGTGAACTTCAGGCCGCCTTAAGCGGAGTTGCTATCGGTATATGCGGCCTTATTACGGTTATTCTTGTTACCTTGTTTTATTGATTTTTAAATAGTGTTACCATTGTGTTTTTGCTTTGGTGGAATAATCGGTTTGATAAACTGAAAGCTGTGAAACAGATTTTGTAGTGGGGCGGCGCCCCAACAGCCTGAAGAAACAGACAATCTGATAACGGGTCGTCGGGAGCGCCGATACCTACGGATTTTATTCCCGCTAATTCCAATTTGTTAAGTTCAAAATTTTCCAAACTGCTCTCCCTGTGTGAGCAGTTTTTGCATACTTTTCAAAAAATGTGACGCAGTATTCATATATCTTTGACCGAAGTGCAGAGTTTCCGAAAAATGCACTAAGACAGAAAAAGGCAGAATCTATGTTCCGCCCTGAAGGTATTACTCTTGACCTTGGTGGCGGTCAGCATAAATATCTTGCCTTTGAACGTTCTGCTTTTATGAGCAGAAATGCAAGAGAAATATGCTTTCCTCATAAAGCATCTGCCCGAAGAAGAGTACAGAGAGTATTATGATATCTTTGCAGATTTCCGTTTCGGCGGGTATAAATTGTTGCCTGACATCATTACTGAAACCCGTAACTACAATATATCTGCAAATGCTTCGGTTTTTGTAATCAGCCAAAAAGATTGAATTGTAGGTATAAATCATCTATACGGAGGATTACATAATCTCAAATATAATAGAAGAATTATTCAACGTGAACTTTGAGCCTCAAGAGCTCACCACGGAAATAACTCCCAGACAATGGTTACCTGCCTTGAGCAATTCTGTGCAAATTAAAAGGAACAAACTACTCATGAAAAGAGTAATTTGTTCCTTGTTTTTTATTCGAATTCAAGCACTTTTTCTATTGCATCCGCCATTACCTTGTGACCAAGATTTGTAGGATGAATACCGTCAACAGCAAGCTTTTCCGGTTCGATGCTTTTTTGAGCCTGATAAAAAATCTCTTGTAAATCAAGCACCGTTGCACCGTTTTCAAGCGCAATGCTTCTAAGCACTTCACGGAATTCGTCAAGCGTTTTATGGTAAGGAAATTTTTCTTCTACAGCATCAATTAAAAAGGGCATCAAATATAAAATCTGCGTGTTCGGCAGTTCCGTCCTCAATCTTCTGTAGATCTCACGAATATGCGGCTCCATAGGGCGAAGAAGAGGGGGATACTTTTCGGGAACATAATTTTCCCAAGCATCATTAACACCGATTAACATAATGACAACATCAGGCTTTAAGCTTATGCAGTCTGCTGTAAGTCTGTCATAAACATGATATGTACGATTACTTGCAATACCTTTAATTTCAACCTTAATATTCTTGCTGTATTTTTTGAATCTCTTTTTCAGCTGTAAAGCATAAACATTTTTACCTTTGATTGTAAATCTTTTACGCCTATTGAACTTTACATCGGTAATACTGTCTCCGATAAAAAGTATTTTGCTGTCTTTTTTTATCTGTATTTTTTCCATTGCTTTTTATAAGCTGAGAGCTTTTTCTACGAGTTCAAATGCTTTCTCGACGATCTTTTCGTCGCCTTCTTCAAGGTTAAGAAGAGGAGCTCTTACACCGCCGAGGTCAATGCCCATTCTCTTTTTGAGAACTGCCTTTGCAACAGCGTACATATTGCCCTTTGCAGAGCACATTGTATAGGTAACCTCGTTTGCGGCATCCTGAAGCTCTCTTGCTTTTTCGAACTCACCATTTTTGATAAGCTCATTAAGCCTGATGTAAACCTCGGGCATTACGCCGTAGGTGCCGCCGATACCGCCCTCTGCACCGATAAGTCTGCCGCCGACAAACTGTTCATCGGGTCCGTTGAAGACAACTATATCTCTGCCTCTCATTTTTGCCTGACGGACGAACATCTGAATATCCTGAATGGGCATAGAGGAGTTTTTAACACCTACAACCCTGGGATTCTTGAGCATTTCATCAAAGAGTGAGGGAGTAAGAGCAACACCTGCAAGCTGAGGAATGTTATAGATGATATAGTCTGTGTTGGGAGCTGCAGCTGAAATATCATTCCAATATTTAGCTATTGCTTTTTCGGGGAGACGGAAATAGATAGGAGGAATTGTTGCAATAGCATCAACGCCGAGGCTTTCAGCGTGGCGTGCAAGCTCACAGCTATCCTTTGTATTGTTACATGCAACATGTGCAATAATTGTGATTTTACCCTTTGCAGCTTCCATAACTGCCTCGAGAGTTTCCTTTCTGTCCTGCACGCTGTGATAAATACATTCACCTGAGGAGCCGCCTACATAAAGTCCCTTTACTCCTTTTTCGATAAGAAACTCTGTAAGAGCGATTGTTCTTTCCTTAGAAATGTTGCCCTCATCATCATAGCAGGCATAGAATGCGGGAATTATACCCTTATACTTTTCAAGACTCATTTTTATTAACCTCTCTTTTCTATTTCTTCTATCATTTTATCAACCAT
>JAZUMO010000034.1:0-2744 GCA_045603665.1 Acutalibacteraceae bacterium | reverse complement strand
GGAGCAAAAGGAGCCGTGTATTGTATGTGACCTGTTTTTTCGTCCTGACAATCGCAGATGTCACCTATCCATTTTCTGTAAAACTTCTGTGCATCAAGCTGCATCATAGCTGCAGAGCATGTAAGCTGACCGTCACCTGTGTATCCTCTGCGTTCTGTGTGTGGACAGTCAGAGGGAATACCGCAATGCATATTTGCAAGCTGCGTTCTGATATATGCCTTATAAAGCCAGTTAAGTGTTTCATCACTGCATTCAAATGAAGATGTTACCGCAACATCACTGTGTACCACATCGCACTCAATTACATCAACATCGCCGATAACCTCAAAATATCTGAAACAGAGCCATGTGAAATACGGGAAAAGATACCGTTCGTTATCATCGGTTATGTATACTGTATGCTGGTCATAAATGTGTTCTTCATCAAGCTTTCCGTTTTCATCAAGTTTTTCACTGTATCTGACAGTTATCTTCTGTGCCTTTTCACTTCTGAGAAGCACGAAGCCTGACAACACTTCTCCTGCATCATAAATATTATTACCGAGATATTCTGGAGAAATCGTTCTTTCCACTATGTCTACAGGACAATCCTGAATATAAAAATTCGTTTCGGGAGCATCAGAAATTTTCACGCTCTGCCACTCTGAATTTTTTGTAAAATCGTGCTTTTCTCCTCTTATGACATCCGCCTCGATGACGAAACTTTCTCTCATTTTTTCACTGCCGTCAGAGTAAATTGTTTTTATTTCTCCGTTTTTATCTGTAATATCTATCTTCCAACAGATTTTAGCCGTACCGTAATCGTATTCCTCATAAAAGCCGGGAGCCAACATAAAATTCAGAACATTTTTACCGTCATGAAGATAACGTGTGATATCATAAACAGGACAATAAAGTCTGTGTCTGAATTCTTCGTTAAAGGGGTGTCCGCCGTATTCCATATTTTCCCTTTTTTCAAAATCAGTATTAAGAGGCTGATAAAACTCCTCACTGACTTTTTCTCCGTTTATATAAAGCCTGTATGTACCCATACAGCCGACAGTTATAACGGCTTTTTCATTTTCTTTAAAATCAAGCTCTGTTTCAATGTCAACAGGAAGGCCCTTCACTCCTGAGCCTACCCACTTACAGTTTTTCAGATCAACCTTTTCGAGCATAGAAACACCTCCGATATTTTTATACCATATTTGAAGATAAGTTTCAATTGTTTTACAAAAAAATCCGCAATGAAAACTTTCACTGCGGATTTTTGTTTTGTTTGTAAAAAAGGCAACCCCCTGTGCTACAGGGGGAATAAAAAACCTTTTAGCGAGGGGAAAAGTAGACAAGAAACAAGCTCCTTGGTATATTAGAAGTGGTTTGCCGACCACACAACTAAAATAACAAGGAGGTCTTTAACATGAAAGAAAAAGACATAAATAGTTTAAACCATACGAGTTGGAGATGTCAATACCATGTGGTATTTGCACCGAAGTACAGAAGATTAGCGATATACAGAGAGATAAAGGTGGATATAGGAAAGATATTAAGACAGTTATGCCAACAAAAAGAAGTAGAAATAATAGAGGCAGAACTGTGTCCAGACCATATCCATATGTTGATAAGCATACCACCAAAGTACAGTGTGTCGCAGATAATGGGATACCTAAAAGGTAAAAGTAGCTTGATGATATTTGACAGACACGCAAACTTGAAATACAAATATGGAAATAGACATTTCTGGGCAAGAGGTTATTTTGTAGACACAGTAGGAAGAAACAAAAAGCAAGTAGCAGAATACATAAGAAATCAGCTTGCAGAAGATCAAATAGCAGACCAGATGAGTATGAAAGAATATGTAGACCCGTTCACGGGTAGCGAGAACAAGAAAGCATAAGAAAAACCCCTTGAGGGGTAGCTGAAAAAAGAATGCGGTCGGCAAATCTTTCAGCGCCCCTTAAGGGGTTAAGTTCGTATAATGCCCTTGAAGGGCTAATCAAGCCTCCAGCTCAGCTGGAGGTTTTGACTATTTTGTTTCTTCCTTTTCACGTCTTCTCTTATTGAGTTCACCAAGGATTCTTGTGTGTTCATCATCATCAAGAGCATATTTCCATGTGGGAATTACTGAAAGAAGTGCACCGATTGCCGGAGGAACAGAGATGCAGAAGAAGAGCATTGCCATATATCCGAAATATTCTTCGTTGAAGTTTCCTGCACTTCTGTCAAGGAAATCTCTGATTATATTGCCATCCTGAATAAACTCATTGAGCCTTTTGATATTTTCGCCTGTGTAATTAACAGCCTCGCAAGTGATACCGTAAATAATAGAAGCAAAACCACTGCCGATTTTAACAAGGAATGTCTGCCCTGAGAAGAAAACTCCGTCGGGTCTGATTCCGTAGTGGTATTCTTCATAGTCAACAGCGTCGGAAATCATAAGTGACTGAAGAACTGAGTTAAGTCCCATTGAAATACCGCAGACTGCGAAAATAAACATTGTGATTATAAGGAACACAGGCTCTGCAAGGCGGTGAGGGAAAGCAAGGAATAAGAAGAAAATTGCAAGCTGAGGAAGAACGGAAATAATTTTCGAGCCGTTATAGAGCTTTTTCTTCGTTGTTTTCTCAAGAAGCCTCGGCACAAATCCCATAATAACAAACTGTCCGATAAACAGACCGCCGCCGAGAAGCGCAAGATAAAGAAGAGACATAAGTCCTGACTGAGACGAATAATAGTTGTTTACGAGGGGAATTGCAACAATCATC
>JAZUMO010000033.1:0-17906 GCA_045603665.1 Acutalibacteraceae bacterium | reverse complement strand
GCTGATGAATAATGAATAATATGATGTATGATGGAAGATTTTTTTATTAACAAAAATCTCTTTGCAAAGAAAAATTCAAAACATCACTTTTTAAATAGATTAAAAAACTTTTTTTCTTTAAAAGGAACTTTTATTGCTATTGGTTTTGGGAAAGGGTCATTTAACACCCATGGAAATTTAATTTGTGTAACGGAAATAGTAAAATACTCTCCAGTTTGTTCGTTGGGTGATGCAAATCCATTTGTGATAACAATGCTTAAAAACAAATTATCATATATATCTATTTCATATTTTCCCATTGCTTTTATGCTTCCGCAAACGGTATAGTCCACATTGATATAATCAATGTAATTATCCATTTCAACACTGAATATTTCATCGGGTTTTGAAATATCAACACCAAATTCACTTAAAAAGTCATTTAATTTAGGGAGTTTGCTTTCGACTTGTGCATAATAATTGCGACAACAAATACATTCGCAAATTGAATGATTTTTATAATATTCTTTTGTTTTTTCAAAATCTACAGAAAAAATATATTCATCTTTCTGAATAGTTGTCATAACAATCCCCCACTACTTATATATTAAACACTATATCCAACGAAAGCAAAGAAATTATTGACAATAGGTAAACCAAATCACTTCTCATCTACATTCGGGAAAACCGTAGCCATTATTGATGCGGGTGTAATGCTTTTTATAAGTCTGCCCACAGTTTCCTTTACTCTTATAACCGCATTGGGATCCCATTCGCTTTCGTCGCAAAGAGTGATGCCGAGAGTGGCGAGGAAATCCTTTTGATTTTTTGCTCTTACTCTGAAGGAGGCATAGTCACTGTTTACTTTTTCTGTCCAGCCCGATTCTGCTACGGCAAGAAGACGGGGGAAGCACATATAACTCATACGGTCAAAGTCTTCGACATACTCGGTCCATATGGGTGCCTCAACGCCGAGAACATTCTTTTTGCCTTCTTCGGTCAGGCCTTCAAGATGAGGATTATAATCATAGGTCTTTCTGAGAGGGGTCATACCGTAAACATAGTCAAGATAATAATGATAGAAATCCTCAATAATGATCTTGCCACCGCTGTTGGCGTAGGGCTCACACCTATGACCTCTGTCCATCCAGTCGCAGATGATGGTATCCTTGTCAACGATGCCTGAATTAAGAGTCTCATTCCAGGCAAGCGCACGGTAGCCTTTTTCTTTGAGATAGGCTATGATTTTATTTGCAAACCAGCCCTGAAGCTGTTCTTCGTTTTCAAGATGCTCGTCCCTTATTCTCTGCTGACATTTTACACAGCTGCACCAGCGTGCTTTAGGGGCTTCGTCGCCGCCAATATGCATATAAGGGTAGGGGAAAAGCTCGCAGAGCTCATCGATGATGTCAAAGCAGAAATCAAAGACCTTGTCGTTACCTGCACAGAGGATATTTTTGAAAATACCGGCCTTTGTTTCGAGAGGCACCTGAACACCACGGCAGGAGAGCTCGGGATAGGTCGAGATAATGGCTGTGGTGTGGCCGGGGAGGTCGAATTCGGGGATAACATCAATGAAGCGTTCCTTACAGAAGGCAACAATATCACGTATTTCTTCCTTAGTATAATAACCGCCGTACTTGTTCATATTATCTGAGCCGAAGCCGTGGCAGTCTCTCCAGGAGCCCTTCTGATTGAGAAGAGGATGCTTTTCGCTTTCAATTCTCCAGCCCTGGTCATCACAGAGATGCCAATGGAAAATATTGAACTTATATCTTGCCGCCGCTTCAATATAACGCTTGATTTCGTCAACGGTTTGCATATGTCTTGCTGAGTCAATCATAAATCCACGGTAAGGGAAGGCGGGCATATCAGTGATTTTCATCAAAGGCACCTTGCCCGTTTCTTCAAGCTGGCTTAAGGAAAGATGAGCATAATATCTGCCCTTTTCGCCCTTTGAGGTAATCAGGATTTCGTCCTTTTTGATTTCGAGACAGTAGTATTCTTCGGGGTGAAGATCATTTGTTTCATAACGTATCGGCAAATCCTTTATCCATACTTCACCGCCGTAAAATTCGGCTTTATTCGGTTTGGGTATAATATTGAGCTTCATATTTTTTCCTCCACGAAGTATTCATACTTTGATTATATATTATAAAAGCGGATTTTTCAATATTTCAGTCAAGTTTTGTTATCTGTTTTAATATTTATTAAAAGGTGATAAAATATGAGTTCGGAATTTTTGAAAATGCTGTGGGGTCTCGGTCTTTTTCTTTACGGTATAAATATAATGAGTGAAAAGACAGAAAAAGCCTTTGGTGATAATCTGAAAAAAATTCTCGGCAGGACCGCCAAGGGCAAGCTTTCGTCTGTTATGACGGGTACTGCCGTAACCGCTGTAGTGCAAAGCTCTACGGCTGTTACGGTGATGCTCGTTTCTTTGATAGAAAGCGGAGTGGTAAATCTTTTTCAAAGTGTCGGAATAATTATGGGTGCCAATGTAGGAACTACCGTAACAAGCTTGCTTATAGCTTTTGATTTTTCTACATTTGCACCATTTTTCATTTTTATCGGAGCACTGATAAGACTTTTCGGGAAAAGTGAAAAGCTTCTTTGCACAGGCGATGTGATGGCTGGCTTCGGAATGCTTTTTCTCGGTCTTGAAACGATGTCAGGAGCCTTTTCTTCTTTAAAGGATAATCCGATACTCCTTAATATGATAATTTCTTCTGAAGGTAAAATAGGCGGAATTTTAAGCGGTATACTGATGACGGTTATTATTCAGAGTTCCTCTGCAACAGTGGGTATCCTTCAGAGCCTTACCGCTCAGGGGCTTGTCGGTCTTGATTCTGCCGTTTATATTGTTCTTGGCCAGAATATCGGTACGGTCCTCACTGTAATTTTAGCTTCTTTAGGACGAAGTGGCAGGGCAAAGCAGATTGGAAAGATACATCTGATTTTCAATATAGCCGGATGTTTGTTCTTCCTTCCCGTGTGCGCTGTTTTTCCTGTCGGAAAATGGCTGTCGCTTATAGGAAATCCCTCTCTGGCTGTTTCGGTTTTCCACATAGTTTTTAATGTAATAAATGTAGTGATACTTATTCCGTTTTATGATCATTTCGCAAGGGAATAATAAGAACTCTTTACACCTTGTGCTCAGAAAACTTGTTGTAATACACAAAAATGCACCCGCTGTAATGAACAGCGGGTGCTACTGAGTTATAAATGACTATTTGATTTCTTTTGCCACAGCCTGCATAACCTTGTTGGCAACAGGAATAGCGTGGGTGTAGCCGAGACCGCCGTTTTCAAGACAGACAACAATAGCATAGGGTAAATCATCCCTTGCAGAAAAGCCGGTGAACCAGGCGTGGCTTCTTCCGTTTGAAACCTCGGCAGAGCCGGTCTTTCCGCACATTTTAAGCCCCGGGAATTTGCTGTCTCCGTAATAGTTTTTTACGTTGCTTCTCAAAAGTTTTCTCACCTTGTTTGCCGTCTCTTCGCTAAGAGTAATATTAGGTGAAACCGCTGAAATTACAGAGGAAAGAAGCTCGGGCGGGTCGGAGACAAGATAAGGAGTTATTCCTTTGCCTGAATTTGCAATTGCACCCATAAACATTAGCATCTGGCAGGGATTTATGAGCGTTGTATACTGACCGATACCTGCCCAGCCGATGTCGAGATTTGTGCTTCCCGAAAGACTGAAGGTGCTTTTTACAGTATTGACTTTTCCTAAAGAAATGCTTTTTCCGAAGCCAAGCGCTCTTACGGTTTTTGTCAGTTTTTCTGCACCGAGCTCAATGGCAAGCTGGGCGAAAACACTGTTGCAGGAAACATTAAGAGCACGCTCGAAGTTTACCTTGCCGTGGGTTCCGTTACAGATGACATCTCCGTTGCCTTTGCCTTTGCCTGTGGTGTACTTACCCTTACAGGTGAAGGTTCTGCTATATATATCGGGGATATTTTCAATGGCACAGATTGCCGTAACCACCTTGAAGGTTGAGCCGGGAGTGAAAACGCCTGTGAGAGCACGGTTGATATAAATACCGTCGTATTTTCCGCTTTTGTTTGTGTCGATATCCGTCGGCTTGTCATAGACATCATAGGAGGGGGCAGATACCATGCAGACTACTTCACCCGTTTTATAGTTATAAACAAGAACGGTACCCTTATTACCGTTCATAGCCTTATAGGCTTCGGCAGAGATATCGGCATCAATCGTAAGAGTTATATCGCAGCCTTCATCGGAGCTGACGGTTTTATAAATTCCGTCTACGAAATTATAGCCTATGAGCTCTGCGCGGTAAAGAGTTTGGATTCCCGTGGAAATAAAGCCCTGGGAATCACCGATTACATGAAGGGTGCCCAGACGGGTGTTTCTGTCTTTATGATAAACTCTTTCATCTTTGCTTGTGGAAACAAGGGATTCGCCGTCGCGGTCATAAATAGTACCCGCTACAGTCAGCTCACCCGAGGAATAAATGTGGCCGTTTGCTCTGTTTGCTGCCCATGTGCCTCCGTTCACGTAAAAGGAGTAAAGCATAAAGCTAAGCCCTGCAAAAAAGGCAAGTACAAGAAAAATAACGATATATGTTCTTCTGGTTATTGTACGCAAAATGCCACCTCCTCAGTTGGTTTTATAAATTTTAGGATACGCCCTGACATCGGCAGCTTTTATAAAAGCGAAGAGTGCCCAGGTGCATATCATGCTTGATCCGCCCTGACTTATAAAGGGTAAAGTGACACCCGTAAGAGGTAAAATGTCTGTTATACCGAATATATTGAGGCAGGTCTGGAAAAGTATCATCGCCGCCGCAGAGCAGGCTGAAATCGAATAGAAGGTTGAAGGCGCACTTCGTGATGAAATCATAGCGTAAATGGCAATTGCCGCAAAAGCAAGAACGATGATAACACCGATGAAAATTCCCATTTCTTCGCAAATAAGACCGAAGACAAGGTCAGTGGTGCTGGCATAGACATTACGAAGACATCCGTTTCCTACACCAACGCCGAAGAGTCCTCCGCTGACGGAGTAAATAAGAACTCTTGTCTGCTGATAGCCTCTGCCGTAAATATCTTCCCATACATGGCGGTATGCGGCGAATCTTGCTGCAACGTGCGGACGGAAATAAATTATCAGCAAAGCACCTAAAAGTGCGATTGCGCAAATGAAAACGATTGTTCTCAGATCACCTGAGCGCATAAAGGAAATAACGATAAAGGTGAAAAAGAAAATAAGTGCGGTACCGAAATCCTTCATAAGGAAAAGCACACCGATGCAGCCCATTGCGAAAATGATGAACATATAAATATTTTTCGACGAAAGAAGCTTATCAAGGGAGGCTGCACCGACAAAGATAAAAGCAATCTTCACAAATTCAGAGGGCTGCAGGGAAAAGCCGGAGAATGAAAGCCAGTTGTATGCACCGTTTATTGCACCGACAAACATACGGATATAAAGGAAGGAGCCTCCGAGGAAAAGAAGAGCAAAAACAGCCAGAGGTGTTCTGACAAACATAACTCTTTTTATATCCTGAAGATACCATAGCAATATGTCATAAACAAGAATACCCGCCATAACGGTTACAAGCTGCTTGAACATACTTTCCTTGTTTACGCTTGCTGTCAGACAAAGACCGATACCGCTGAGGAAAAAGGCGATGAACTCGAGCTCAAAATTGACCTTTTTGATGAATATCCTCATTACGCCCACATAAAACCATTCAAAGGAAATATAAAAGAGAAGCTGAAGAATGATTTTGAAATATACTGTTCCGTCGCTGAAAATTACCGGAATAAAAGAGATGAGCTGAAAGACGGTGAGCATTGTGAGGATGAAGGCACGGTCAACATATTTGAATTTGCGGCGGATTCTGTCGCCTCCTGATTTTTTCGGGACGGCAGGATTCATTTCTGCATTATATTTTTTCATCATTTCCCGCCTCCTTCAAAAAAGAGTCTTTCATCACCGATGGCAATTACATCACCGTGGAAAAGTAGCTGGGGTGATGTAATCAGAGTACCGTTGAGAAAGGTACCGTTTTTGCTTGAGCAGTCCTCGATTGCCCAACCGTCTTCAAAGAAGATAAGCAGGGCATGTTTTTTTGCGACATACCGTGAAGTGAGTCTTATGTCACATCTGCCTCTGCCGATTGAAACCTCATTGCCGCAAAGAATAAATGCTTCACCGGTGTCGCGGTTTATGATTTTAGGCTGGGAAGATTTATTCTTTGTTGAAGTTTTTTCGGGTGTTGCTACTGTGTAAGAGCCGCTTTCTTCATATTGACGATCGATATCGTATACAGGCATATCGTTTTTTACGGGAACAGAAGTGCTGTTTTTCTTTTTCTTCTTTCTTTTTCTTGAAATCTGAACGGGGTCATCAACAACTTCAAATCTTACTCTTACATTTCCAAGGGATATAATATCGCCGTCGGATACGGGAGATTTTTCATCAACCTTAGTGCCGTTTACCTTGATGATGCTTGTGAGATTCTTGCGGGATGAGGGAGAGATTTTTGCTTCAAGCTCTGCGAGTTTGCGTGAGCGGACATAATTGACATTATGTATGTACCAGCCGTCAATTCTTCTCGTAAAAACTGCATGGGTGCGTGCCACACTGTCATAAGGAAGTGTAATATCGCAGCTGTTTCCTCTTCCTATAGAGGTTTCCCACATATTAAGCGGATGCTTTGTGCCGTCAAACATATTGATTATATACCCGTAGGTTTTTTCCTTCGGATGACCGAGCCACAAAGAGAGGACACACTTGATTATTATGATAAAGGTTATGGCAGGGAGAACGAACCTGGAAACTGCAGTAATAAAGTGCATAAGTACCCTCCTTTATAAAAAATTACATTCACAATAATGATAATATGCTTCTTTGTTTTTGTCAACTTTTTAAGGCAAAAAAAAGACTGTCATACCTGATTGTATGACAGTCCGTTAAGCTGTTGGGTTTATTTGCCTATGCCGAAAAGACGGCGTATGTATTCAATGATTGATTTGAAGAAGCTTGTAATTCTTTCCCACAAGGAAAGAGTTACTTCATCGGGAACTTCATCTGTATAACCTGGAAGAATTACATTGTTGTCCTCGGGAGCTTCATCGGTTGTGAAGAGAAGAAGCACAGAGCTGCCGAGAGCTGAAACGAAAATATTGACACCTTCAATTCTTGAGACGGAATCGGCAATATAGGAGTTGAAGCTGTTGATTGCTCTGAGATTAAGAAGTCTTACAAGATAGTTGAGAAGGCTTGCATATTCTTCACCTGAAACATCAGCAAGAATCTCGTTGAGGATTGTTGATAAGGCAGCTGTCAAAAGGACATATTCAGCACTGAATATACCGAAGTTTTCATCGCCGGTAACATAAGCCTGATAGAAGAACATAGCGAGCTCTCTGAAGGTTCCGATATCTGTTTCCGGGAAGTCAAGTCTGTATTTATCAGCGATGCTTTCGAGACTTACACTGCCGGCTCCTTTGCTGTAGAGGGGTGTGTCAATAAGCTCACGAAAGGCAGGAAGAATCTTTTTGATGGTTTCGCAAAGATCAGCGTCCTTTTTTCTGTCAAGCTTGAGAAGGTTTATCATATTTTCTTCCTGGGTATAAGAAGTAATAACCTTATCAAGACCATATTGAGAGCAGGCGAGTGCATAAGCCTGGAAATCCTCGGAAGCCAGCTTGAAGCAGTTGTCAGAAATAATATCCTTTTTGCTTGATATATCAACTGACTTTATAAATTCGGTTTTGATTACTACCTCGTCACCGAAGGAAACGTTTCTGTAGGGAAGGGGATAGAGGTTCAGTGAGGATGTAAGAACATCATAAATCGTTGTACCGCTTGTCCCTGTATAGGATTTGATATCCTGAGCATGAGTATGGCCGACAAAGTTGTATCTGACACCGTACTTTGCATAAATCTCGGGAAGACCGAGACTGCCATCAACACATGAGCCGGGGTGCAGAAGATCGCCGAAGATGAAATGGTCAAGAAGGTTATGGTGCATCATAGAGATAAGCTTTTTGCCGTCCTTCTCAGCCTTTTCAGCCTGTTCTGCAATCCAGGCGGCTCTTTCTTCGTCAATACCTGATTCACCGCTGCCGGGAAGACAGCTGTCAACAGCAAGAAGTCTGTAGTCGTTATTGAGGTCTACCACATAGGAAGCAGAAGCAGTATCCCTTGCAATAGCTTCGCTGTAACCGAATTCTGCGTAATATTCCGCAAAATCAGAGGGTGTTACTTCAGTTTCTGAGCTGTGGTAGTCATGGTTACCGGGAACAACATAAACTCTTTTGCCGCTGGTTGCTTCAAAGTTTTTTAATATCTCAGCAAATCTGAGATGCTCGTCATTGTTACCGTGGTCTGTAAGGTCACCGGGGATAAGAAGGATTTCGCTGTCATTTTTTGCAACCTCAGCAAGGAATGCATCAACGATAAGCATAGATTCAATCCAAAGCTGACCGTTTGAGGGAACATGCTTATAGTCAGTATCCTTGTAGCCTGAATCCTTGTACTCACCGTAGGTGAGGTTGTAGTGAAGATCAGTTGCAACAGTGATTTTCAGTTCGTTTGTTTCGTTTGCTGCTGAGACTCCCGCAGATAAAAGTGAGAAGACCATAAGCAAAGAAAGAAGAACGGAGATAATCTTTTTCATTTTTATCTTCCTTTCATATGTGAATTGTTTAATACTGAGGGATTAACCCGCACCGAAAAGGCGTAAGATAAAGTCAAATACGGACAGGAAGAATTGTACAAGCTTATCAAAGAAGGTAAGGTTTTCTTCTTCGACAACAGGTACATCGTATCCGTCTAAGGTTACATTATTGTCCGCAGGACCCTCATCTGTGGTAAATCCGAGAGCCACCGTGCTGATAACGCTTGAAACAAGAATGTCGATACCCTTTGCTCTTGAAACACCGTCAGCGGCAAAATCAAGGAAGAAGGAAGGAATCTTGTTTACACCGAAATAATTACAGATGAAGGACATTACAAGTGCATATTCATCGGCAGAGACATCGCTCAAAATTTCATTGAGAAGAACGGTGACGGAGGAAACCAGAAGTCTGTATTCGTCACTTAAAATACCGAAGTTTTCATCACCGAAGGTATAGCCTCGGTAAATGATAATCACAAGCTCTGCGAAAGTGCTGATATCTGTTTTTGGAACGGGAATTTCGAATTTTTTTGCAAGAGATTCGATGCTCTTTCCCTTTTCTGCTTCGTCGGAAGCATACATAGGCATAAAGAAGATTTCTCTTATTTCAGGGGTAAGCTCGTCAATAAGAGTACACATTTTTTCATCCTTTGTTTCATTGAGACCGAGGATGCTTTTAATTTTGTTTGCAGTAAGATAGGAGTCAGCTACTTTGTTATATCCGTAATCAAGGCAGTTTTTTGCATATGCAGGGAAATCTGAGGTGGCAAGGCTGTAGCAATTATCTGTTACAACTCCTTTGAGGCAGGAGGTGTCAATTCCTTTGACGGTTTCAGTTTTGATTTTTACATTCTCACCGAAGGTAACTACACGGTATGGGCAGGGATAAGTGTTGAGGGAGGATGTAAGCACATCGTAAACCGTAACACCGTTTTTGCCCTTGTAGGCTTTGATATCCTGTGAGTGAGTGTGACCCGAGAAGGTGTATTTAACATTATTTTCAGCAAATATTTCTGCAAGACCGTAGGAAAGCTCAATGTAGCCGCCCTTATGAAGCATATCGCCTAACATAAAGTGCTGAAGAAGGTTATGGTGCATCATAGCAATAGCCTTTTTGCCGTCAGCCTTTGCCTTCTCGGCCTGAGCTTTTATCCATTCAACTCTTTCAGCAGTAATACCGTGACCGCCCTTTTTATATTCGCAGCTGTCAATGGCGATAAGGCGGTAGTCATCACCGATGTCTGCCACATAAGAGGCTGAAAGAGAGTCAAGTGCAATAGCCTCACTGTAGCCGAACTGATTATAAATAATTCTGAATTCCTCAGGTGTGGTTTTTAAATAGTCGTGGTTGCCGGGCACAACATAAATCTGCTTGCCGGTTGCGGCTTCAAAGGCGGCAAATTTTTCTGCCACGGGATACTGTTCAAGTAAAGAACCTGTATCTGCAATGTCGCCGGGGATAAGAACAGCATCACTGCCGTTCTCTGCGGCGGCTTTAAGGAAAGCATCGATGATAGCCCCCGATTCAATTCTTAATGCACCGCTTGAGGTTGCGTGGCTGTAATCCTCATCTGCATATCTGCCGTCAGCGGAGCTTACACCGTCAAGGTTATAATGAAGGTCTGAGGCGATTGATACAGTGAAACTATCTTCTGAGGCAGAAGCTACAACAGAAACGAGAGAAAAAATCATCAGTACCGAAAGTAAAACAGAAATTATCTTTTTCATTTTGTCTTCTCCTTTTATAGCTTAAATACACTCGACTGCTTTTCTTTCACAGTCAAGACCTTTGATGTAGGAGTCGAGGAATCGTGCGAAGCCCCTTGCTGTTTCTGCGTCGGGCTCAACCGTTACACATTCAGCAGAGGCAAAGACTGTCTTTTCGAGAAATTCGTCGAGGGTCATTTCTCCGCTTTTCAGTGAATAGAGAGCAAGAACAGCCATTCCGTATGGACCGCCTTCGCCGGCTGTCTTCATAACGGAAACGGGTGCACCGAGAGCGGATGCTGTGTATTTTTGTCCGACACCGGGATAAATGTAGTAGCCGCCGTGACCGTAAAGCTTGTCGGTTTTAACATTTTCGTTTTTGAAGAGGAGGTCGAGACCTATCTTCAGAGAGGCCATCGCTGAATAAAGCTGTGTGCGGAAGAAATTGCCAAGGTTCATTTTGCTGTCGGGGGAGCGCATAAAGAGAGGTCTTCCTTCGTCAAGACCGGTTACAGGTTCGCCTGAATAATAGTTATAGGAAACAAGTCCGCCGCAATCGGCATCACCGTCGAGGGATTTTTCATACATCATATCAAAGATTTTGCCCTTTGATACATCCAGACCTAAAGCGAGGGCAAACTCGTGGAACAGACTACCCCAGGCGTTGATGTCACTTGTGCAGTTGTTGCAGTGTACCATAGCGACGGGCTTACCTGTCGGAGTGGTAACCATATCAATTTCGGGATAAACCTTGCTTAAGCTCTTTTCAAGAACAAGCATAGCGAAAACAGAGGTGCCTGCGGAAATATTACCCGTTCTTTCCTTGATTGAGTTTGTGGCGGTCATACCCGTACCCGCATCACCTTCGGCGGGAGCAAAGGGAATTTCGCAGGAAAACTCACCGCTTTCATCAAGCATAAGAGCACCCTTTTCCGTGAGATAGCCGGCGTTTTCGCCTGCCACAAGAACCTTCGGCAGAATGTCACGGAGCTTTTTGGTGAAGCCTTTTTCCGCAGTAAGCTTATCGAAGGTCTCCATCATTTTCTCGTCGTAATCGTTTACGGTGCTGTCGATGGGGAATATGCCCGATGCTTCACCGACGCCTACAGCATTGACGCCTGTGAGCATATAGTGAACATAGCCTGCGAGAGTAGTAACATAGGCTATCTCAGACACGTGGTCTTCACCGTTAAGAATTGCCTGATAAATATGAGAGGCTGTCCATCTTTGGGGTATATTGAAGCCGAGAGCCTCTGTAAGTGCAGTGGAGGCCTCTCCGGTCGTGGTGTTTCTCCAGGTGCGGAAGGGAGTGAGAAGCTTTCCGTTTTTATCAAAGGCCAGATAACCGTGCATCATAGCGGAAATACCCATTGCACCGGTTTTTGTGAATGTGCAGCCGTATTTTTCTTTTACATCCTCTTTTAGAGCAGAGAAGCAGGAAAGAAGAGCAGCATGGACATCCTCAAGAGAGTAGGTCCAATAACCGTTTTCCAGCTTGTTTTCCCATTCGTGGCTGCCAGAAGCGAGAGGAAGAGAATCTTCGCCGATAAGAACAGCCTTAACTCTGGTTGAGCCCAGCTCAATACCCAAAGCAGTTCTGCCCTCGGAAATCATTGTTTTTTTATCCATTTTATACCTCATCTGTAATAAACGCTGCCGAGCTTAAGCTCTTTTTTGAAATCGGCAATGTTTGTATTCTTTCCGATAACCACGGATTCGATTCCCATAGCATCTGCCCAGTCGCACATCTGCTTTGAGGTCAGGTCATAGCTGAAGGCTGTGTGGTGAGCACCGCCTGCCATAAGCCAGGCTTCAACGCCTGTATAGAAATCAGGTCTGGGTACCCAGAAGTTTGTAGCGGTGGGAAGAGAAGGCATTTCCTTTTCTGTCTTTATGCAATCGACCTCATTGATAATAAGACGGAAGCGGTTGCCGAGGTCAACGAGTGAGCAGGCAACACCTTCGCCTTCTTTAGAGGTGAATACAAGTCTTGCGGGATCTTCTCTTTCGCCCATTGAAAGAGGCTTGCATTTGATACCGATTTTTCCGTCGGCGATGGAGGGACAGATTTCAAGCATATGAGCCTGGAGAATTCCTTCCTTGCCGGGAACGAGATTGTATGTGTAGTCCTCAAGCATTGAGGTACCCTTTGCACCCTCCATACCTTCGGTCATAATTTTCATAAGACGAACCATAGCGGCAACCTTCCAGTCGCCCTCTGCACCGAAGCCGTAGCCCTTTTCCATAAGTCTCTGGATAGCGAGACCGGGAAGCTGCTTGAGAGCACCGAGGTCACCGAAATGGGTGACAATTGCCTGGTAGTTTTTCTCCTTGAGGAAGCGTTCAAAGCCGAGCTCAATCTGTGCCTGAACCTCAACGTGACGGCGGAACTCAGCAGGATCTCTGTCCTCGAGGATAACGTCATATTTTTCGTAGTATTCGTCGGTAAGAGCCTTCACATCGGAAAGGGAAACAGCATCAACGCTTTCAGCAATTTCATTGACAGGGTAAGCGTCGATTTCCCAGCCGAACTTAAGCTGTGCTTCTACCTTGTCACCTTCGGTAACAGCAACATTTCTCATATTGTCGGCTACTCTCATAACACGGATGTGGCTGCTTTCTGCGATACCGACGGCAGTTCTCATCCATGCGGCAATTCTTTCCTTGACTGCCTTAAGGGACCAATGTCCTACAACGGTTTCTCTTTCAATGCCCATTCTGGAAAGAATGTGAGCGTATTCTCTGTCACCGTGTGCGGACTGATTTTCGTTCATGAAGTCCATATCAATGGTGTCGTAGGGGATTTCTTCATTGAACTGAGTATGTAAGTGTAAAAGAGGCTTTCTGTATTCCTGGTGGCCTAAAATCCAGCTTTTTGCAGGTGAGAAGGTGTGCATCCAGGTGATAACACCGGCGCAGGTTTCGTCTACATTTGCCTCATTGAAGGTTTTACGGATAAGCTCATTTGTGATAAGAGTAGGCTTCCAGATTACCTCATAGGGAAGAATACCGCTTTTGTTGAGCTCTTCTACGATGATTTTTGAGTGTTCTGCAACGTTACGGAGACATTCGTCACCGTAAAGGTCCTGTGAACCGGTGCAGAACCAGAATTTATATGTTTTCATTTTACATATCCTCCTTGGTTATAATCGTACATAATAATAATACCATTATATGTCCGTAAATGTCAATATGGAAACAAATAAAAAAGCCCCCGGAATATGAAATTCCGGAGACAGTTCTGTGCCTTTGATTTTTGTTTGGTTTTGTATTTCAGAAGCTTTTTTTCTTAACCTGCAGCATAGCCTTACTCATCGGCTTGTAAAGAAGCATCATAAGAGCGAAATTAGCTGCACCGTGAACCAGATCCCAGGGGATTCCGGCTATCCACCAGCCGAAGGCGGCAGCAGCACTTCCCATAAAGAAAATCTTGCTTATGGCGCAGAAAAAACCGAAAAGCAGACCGAAAAATCCCGAAATGATTGCCCAGGTGAGAGGAGAGTCACTTTTTCGGAAAAGCTTTGCTGTAAGAACAAGCAAAGGCCAGGCATAAAGGTACATCACCCACCAGTCACCGAAGCCGAAAATGGCACCTTCAATAAGTATGAATACGGGGACAACAAAGTAAACCTTATTTCCGAAATGCTTTGAGAACATAAGCATCCAGAAGGAGGTCAGCTCTATATTCGGAAGCTCCATCATTGCCACCTTACAAACCTCAATAACGGCGACCATAATACCGACGAGGGCAACATCGAAAACAGTGGATTTTTTCATAATCAATAGGTGCTGTAAACTATTCTGAAGGCATCGCCGTCGTTTACGGGCTGCTCGGAAACTCCGTAATTACAGTACTCACCGTTAACATAAAATGACCAATAAGACGAGCTTGCCGTAAAGTCAGCTGTGACGCCGTTGATTTCGTTTACGGTAAAGCCGTACTGACCTTCACTTCCGCCGAAGGTCAGATCCTTTGCGTCCTCCATTGCACCTATGAGATATTCTGCATCGGTTTTAACCTCATAAACGGTTGATTTTTCTTTGTCATCGACTACCTCGATGGTGATTTCCTTTGCTCCCTCTGTGGGCTTTTCGCTGAAGGCCGAGTAGGCAAAAACCATACTCGCTACCAGAACAACCGCCAGAAGAAGTGCGACAATGTGTTTCTTTTTCACTTTTTTGTTTCCTTTCTTTTTTATTGTCAATAAAAGATTGTGAGCAAACATTTTCTCATGAGGAAACAAAAAACGACCTGAAAAAGGTCGCAAAGGCACACAGTTACCGTGAAATAAATGTCCTTGCGTTAAGCCGGTTACTCGCAGCTCCACAATATCGTTACGGGCAGGTCTTCTGACTTCGGATATCATCACTCTTTTCCGTCTTCTCATCCCACGGGACAATGACATATTGGAAAAGAATTCCTTCCTTACAGCGACGAGTTCGTGAGGGATTTTCACCCTGCTTCCCTTTTCACCTGACGGTCAGAGTAACTGCAAGTCACTCTGATGTCCGACACCTGTAACGTTTTTATTAACCTTAAAAAGTTTAGCATAAAAGAAAATCTTTGTCAATCTTCTTTCAGAGGTGAGGCGGACTTGTAACATTTTGTCTATTGACTAATATGTAACTTTGGTTTATACTGTAATATGTATAATTATATATAAAGGAGAAAGAGTGATGAAGCTTCTTACCGACAAGGCGAAAGAGAATATCATAATTGTCGCTCACAGAGGTGCAAGCGGCGGTAATATTCCCTGCAACACCCTCGCTTCCTATGAAATTGCTCTCAGGCAAGGGGCAGATATGATAGAAGCTGATGTGAGTGTCAGCGCTGACGGAAGGCTTTATCTTTTTCATCCGATGAAGGAGCTTGCTCATTTCGGCAAGCCTGTTTATTTCGGAGCTTTGCCTTTCAGTATGATTAAAAAACATCATTATGTGAATTATGACCGCACAAAAACCCAGTTTACCGTAACTGATTTCGATGAGTTTCTTGATACCTTCAAGGACAGATGCTACATAAATATCGACAAGTTCTGGTCAGCGCCCGAAAAGATTTATAAAGCCATAAAGGCCCACGGGATGACTGAGCAGTGTCTTGTCAAGAGCAAGCCCTCGAAAAAGGTTTTTGAGCTACTGGAAAATCTTGCTCCCGACATTCCCTTTGTTCCCATAGTAAAAGAAGAGCATAGCTGTCACGGGGAGCTGATGAAAAGAAATATCAACTATATCGGTGCAGAAGTGGTTTTCAGAGATGACAGCTCATATCTTGCCTCTGATGAATTTATCGGAAAAATGCATTCCGACGGAAAGCTTGTGTGGGCAAATGCCATAATTTACAATTACCGTGAGCAGCTTGCGGGAGGTCACAGCGATGACAGCGCTCTGACAGTAAGTGAAGATTACGGTTGGGGCTGGCTTGCTGATAAGGGCTATGATTTTATCCAGACTGACTGGACAATGATGCTTGTGGAATATCTTAAAAGAACAGGCAGATATTACAAAAAAGGAGAAACAGAATGAAAAATAAGCTTGTGATATTTGATTGCTTCGGTGTTATCTTTGACGAAATCGCCCCGCCCTTTTTCAAAAGGCATTTCGATGAAGAAACAGCAAAAATCCTTAAGGATAAATATTTCATTCCTGCGGATCTGGGTGAAATTACCAGAAACGAGCTTTTTGACCGTATGTCCTCAGAGCTTGGAATGAAAAAGGAAGCTATACTCAATGAATGGGAAGAGCTTATTCATCTTCGTCCTTATATGGTAAAGGAAATTGAGAAAATAGGAGAAAAGGCAGACGTTGCCCTTCTTTCAAATGCACCTCTCGGTTTTGTTGAGGAGCTTTTTGAAAAGAACAACATTGCAAGGCTTTTTGATAAGATGTTTATTTCCTGCAATCTTAAAATGGCAAAGCCTGATCCGGAAATATATCGCCATTGTGTTTCCTCCTTCGGCAAGGATTATGAGGAAATATATATGGTTGATGATAATCTTGCCAACGTGGAAAAGCTTGGTGAATTGGGAATTATCGGCGTCCACTTCCAAGGCGTGGAAAGCCTTGAAAAAATAAAACTCTGATTATGTCAGATAACCTTCAGTTTCAGAAAAGGAGCAAAACGGATATGGAAAATAATAAAAAAATACTTACTAAAATTTTGTCTGCAATGATGGCAGTTCTTATGGTCTTCTCGATGGGCTTTACTCCAGCTCTTGCAGCGGACGGTGAAGAACCTGCATCTGTCGCAACCATAGGCGAGGTTACATACGAATCTTTACAGCAGGCTGTCGATTCTGCCGCTGACGGAGACACAATCACTCTTCTCGGCGATGCAAGTGGTGACGGTATCTTTATTGGCGGAGACAAGAATATTACTTTTGATTTTGACGGTCACAGCTATACCGTTGACGGTGAGCTTGTCGGTTCGTCAGGCACAAAGAGCCAGGCTATGCACATTGAAAAGGGAGCAAAGGTAACTCTCAGTGACGGTGCCCTTATAGCCGGCGGAGAAGTAAGAATGCTTGTACAGAATTACTGCGACCTTACTCTCGATAATTTCGACCTTGATACAAACGGAAAAGAAATCTATGCACTTTCAAATAACTGCGGTAACATAGTGATTGCAGGTGACAGCGATATAACAAGTGCAGCCGTTGCCTTTGACCTCTGGTACAACCTTTTGGGCGCATATCCCGATGGAGTAAGCGTAACCTTTGACGAAACCTTTACGGGTACAGTAATCGGTGACATCGAATACGGTGCCTATGCCGAAGCAGAAGGCTGGACAGAAAAGACAGCTCTTGTTATCAAGGGCGGTACATTCCTCGGTGAAATCAAAAAATCATCAGCCTTTGACGGAAAAGCAAATATCACAGTTTACGGAGGAACATTCTCTGATGCAGATGTATCAGACTACTGCGCAGAGAATTACAAGGCTGTTGCAGACGGAGAAAATTACAAGGTAGTTCCCAAGAATTATATTGTAACAACCACCGACGGAAAGAAATATGAAACTATTCAGGAAGCAGTAAATTCCGCTGAAGACGGAGAAACAGTCACTCTTCTCGGCGATGCAAGCGGTGACGGTGTCATAGTACCCGAAGGAAAGGAAATCACCTTTGATTTCGGCGGATACGAATATCTTATCGACGGAAAGCTTGTAGGCTCAGCAGGAACAGAAACTCTCGGTTTACAGCTTCTCAAGGGAGCAAAGGTAGTTCTTAAAAACGGTAAGCTTAAGGCAGGTAAGGAAGTAAAGTTCCTTGTACAGAATTATGCTGACCTTACAGTCGAAAATATGACACTTGACGTGACAGGCGTTGATTATCAGTATGCATATGCTCTTTCAAACAATTGCGGAAATATAACCGTAAAAGGAGCAACAGACATCAGCAGTGATTATGTAGCCTTTGACCTCTGGTATAATCTTTTGGGCGCATATCCCGAGGGAGTAAGCGTAACCTTTGACGAAACCTTTACAGGCACAGTAATCGGTGACATTGAATACGGAGCCTATGCCGAAGCAGAGGGCTGGACAGAAAAGACAGCTCTCGTTATCAA
>JAZUMO010000032.1:0-15004 GCA_045603665.1 Acutalibacteraceae bacterium | reverse complement strand
GCACAGTCGGCAGCTCTCATAGCCTCAGCCATACCGCCGGCAAAGTCAAACTTACCGGGAGCATCGAGAATATTGATTTTTGTATCTCTCCATTCAAAGGAGGCAGTAGCGGAAGAAATAGAGCACTTTCTTTTCTTTTCTTCTGCGTCATAGTCCATAATTGTGTTACCGTCTGCCACACGGCCTAATCTGTCAGTGATACCTGCAACATAAAACATTGCTTCGGAAAGCGCTGTTTTACCCTTACCTGTATGACCTGCAATGGCAATATTTCTGATGTTGTTTACTGAATAGGATTTCAATTCCAAAACCTCCTAGGACCTCATTTTCTTTTTACGGTCTCCAAATTTCGCTTCGTCAGAGTCCTCTCCGACGATAACAGTAATCATTTTATCACAAAATAACCAAAAAAGCAACGGATTATTAACTAATTTTGTCTATTATTCTTTGGTAAAAGTGTCTAAAATTCAGTCTCAGTTTTACAGCTGTGATATTGTTTTTCCTTTTATGCAACAATATCTCTATTTCCGATTATTGTTCCGGCCTTCTTCGTAATTCGACGATGCGCGGAATTATCTTTATATGAATGCGTGCACCTAATAAATGCCCATGCTTCACTTATTTTGTATTTATCAACAATTCCTTGACATTGCTCTTTTAAAGTGCTAAAATATTTCTGCGAAATTATGTATAATATTCTGTAATGTCGCTTCAGCAACACAGAAAAAAAATACAAATGTCTTTCGGATGTTCAGTATATCCAAAGGCTGACCTTTGTGATAGTCATCATTTCATCCTGTAAGACAAAGAAAGTTTGCCTTAAGAAACAGACAACCTATTTGCATTTTTCAATATTCAAAACAAAGGAGTTACAAAAAATGAACAAAGTTCTTATGCTCGGTAACGAAGCCGTAGCGAGAGGTCTATGGGAAGCGGGAGTAAATGTTATTTCCTCCTATCCCGGCACCCCCAGTACGGAAATTACCGAGTTTGCATCCAAATATGATGATATGTATTCCGAATGGGCACCTAACGAAAAGGTAGCCTTTGAGGTAGCCTTCGGTGCATCAATGGGCGGAGCAAGAGCCTTTTGTGCTATGAAGCACGTCGGTCTCAACGTCGCTGCAGACCCTCTTTACACCGCATCCTACATCGGTGCCACAGGCGGTATGGTCTGTGCCGTTGCCGATGACCCGGGTATGCACTCCTCCCAGAATGAGCAGGATTCCCGTCATCACGCTATCGCATCAAAGACACCTATGCTCGAGCCCTCCGACTCAGCCGAGTGCCGTGATTTTGCAGTTATGGCCTATGAGCTTTCCGAGCGCTTCGGCACACCCTTCCTTCTCCGTCTTTCCACAAGGGTTTCACATGCACGTTCCATCGTTGAACCCCGTGAAAGAAAAGTTATTCCCGTAAAGGAATACAAAAAGGATGTAATGAGCCGTGTTATGATGCCCGCTATGGCACGTCCTGCACACGAAAGAGTTGAAAAGAGACTTTGTGAAATGACAGAGTTTGCAAACACAGAGGCTGTTGAGCTCGGAATCAATACCGTGGAAATGAACAGCACAAAAGTTGGTATTATCTGCTCCGGTGCTTCCTTTACATATGCTCACGAGGCTATGGGTAACAAAGCAAGCTATCTCAAGCTCGGTATGGTCAATCCCCTTCCTACTGCTCTTATCACCGACTTTGCCTCAAAGGTTGATGAGGTAATCGTTATCGAAGAGCTTGACCCTATCATCGAAACACACTGCATAAAGCTCGGAATTAAGGTTACAGGCAAAAAGCTTTTCTCAATTTTAGGTGAGTTTTCCCATAAGACAGTTGAGACTGCTCTCACAGACACAGAAAAGGAATTCATCGCTCTTGAAGATGAAATTCCGCCCCGTCCTCCCGTCCTTTGCGCCGGCTGTCCCCACAGAGGTCTTTACTACTCACTCAAGGGAATGGGCCTTTATGTCAGCGGTGACATCGGCTGTTACACCCTCGGTGCCCAGGCTCCTCTTTCAATGATGGACAGCTGTGTATGTATGGGCGCATCAATAAGCGGTCTTCACGGCTACAATCTCGCAAGAGGCGAGGAAGCCGCAGCAAAGAGTGTTGCCGTTATCGGTGACTCGACCTTTATCCATTCAGGTATCACCGGCATTATTGACATCGCCTATAACAAAGGCTTCTCGACAGTTATAGTTCTTGACAACTCCATTACGGGTATGACAGGACACCAGAACAATCCTGCCAACGGTCTTACCATCAAGGGCGACCCGACAGTTTCCGTAAACCTCGAAGCACTCGCAAAGGCAGTCGGCTTCGAAAATGTGAGAGTCGTTGACCCCTTCGATATTGAAGGCACCAAAGCGGTGGTAAAAGAAGAGCTTGCAAAGAAAGCTCCGTCGCTCATTATTTCGAGACGTCCCTGCGCTCTTCTCAAAACAGTCAAGCACGCTGCTCCCGTTAAAATCAATTCGGATAAATGTATCGGCTGTAAGGCTTGTCTTAATGTAGGCTGTCCTGCACTTTCACAGACAAAGAGAGAAAACGGCAAAAATCTTGCCCTTATTGATAACACTCAGTGCGTCGGCTGCGGAGTCTGTGCTTCAGCATGTAAATTCGGCGCAATAGAGAAAGGAGAATAAGCTGATGGAAGTTAAAAATATTCTTATTGTCGGCGTAGGCGGTCAGGGTACCCTTTTAGCCTCAAAGCTTATGGGCAAATGCTTCCTTCAGGAAGGCTACGACGTAAAGGTAAGCGAGGTTCACGGTATGAGTCAAAGAGGCGGCAGCGTTGTAACCTATGTACGCTACGGCGAAAAGGTCTATTCTCCCGTGATTGAAAAGGGCGAAGCAGATGTTATTATCTCCTTTGAACAGCTTGAAAGTGCCCGTTGGCTCCCCTGGCTCAAAAAGGACGGCGTTCTTATTTCAAGCACACAGAAAATTGACCCTATGCCCGTTATTATGGGTAAGGCTGAATATCCCGATAATATTCTCGGAAAAATCGTCGATAAAGGCGTTAAAATCGTCGCCGTCGATGCTCTCGAAAAAGCACTTGAAGCCGGCACTGCAAAATGCGCAAACATCGTGCTCCTCGGTGCAGCAGCAAAATATCTCGGCATCGACAAGGATATGTGGATAGACATTATAAAAACCACCGTTCCTCCGAAAACAGTTGACACCAATCTGAAGGCTTTTGAACTTGGTTTTAACGCTTAATAAGTAAAGGAGAAAACCTATGAACATTAAACAGCTTTCTGTTTTTGTCGAAAACAAAAAAGTCAGATTTTCTGAAGAAAAATTCTATGGAATGACATAAAAAAGGACCGCATTGCGGTCTTTTTTGTTTCGCAGGAGAAATAATCACAACCGGACACTTATAAAAAGGAGAAAATTATGACCGTAACAACCATTTCATTAAAAAACGCCATTACTACCGGCGACGGCATCTTCAAGGGCTGGGGAACGAGCCTTTGCTGGTGGGCAAACCGTGTCGGACACAGCCAAAAGCTCATAAGCGACGCCGCCGACCTTTTCTTTGACAAGGACAAGGGACTCGGTCTCAACATAATGCGCTATAACATCGGAGGCGGAGATGACCCCTCTCATACTCATATTCAGCGTACCGACTCAATGATGCCCGGCTTCCTCGAAAAGGACGGACATACAGGTGAGCTTACCTGGAATTATGAGGCAGATAAAAGACAGCTCGATGTTCTTGAGGCCTGCTGTAAGGCATCAGGCAAAGACGCTTATGTTGAAGCCTTTTCGAACTCACCTCCGTACTTTATGACCGTCAGCGGATGCTCATCGGGACACAAAAACCCTAACTGCAACAATTTAAGAAAAGATTGTGTCGAAGCTTTTGCCGAATATCTGGCTCACATTACAGATTACATTCAAAGAGAAAAAGGCATAAAAATCCATTCTCTTGCACCTATGAACGAGCCCTATTCAAATTATTGGTACAAAAACAGTCCCAAGCAGGAGGGCTATCACGTTTCACCCGGCAAAAGTCAGAGTGCCCTTCTCGTAGCCACAAAGAAGGCTATGAGAAAATACAGACTTGACAGCATTGACCTTACAACAAGCGACGAAACGAATGCCAACCGTGCAGCCAAAGCATTTTCTGCTCTGACGCCTGAGGCGCTGAGCATAATTGACCGTGTCAGCACCCACACATATGAAAAAGCAACAAAGAAAATCGGTGACCTTTGCCGCAAAACGGGAATTGATCTTTGGATGACAGAAACGGACTGGTCCTCTGTCAGCGGTGAAAACGCAGGAGAAATGGGTGCCGCAATCTGGCTTTCAGAAAAAATCATCGAGGATATGTATATCCTTAAGCCTTCAGCCTGGGTAATATGGCAGATAGTTGCAAGCTATATTTCAAAAGACGGTTACCTGGGAAGAAACGATATGGAGTCAATGTTTGACCTTGAAAAAGGCTTCTGGGGCTGTGCCGTGGCAGAGATTGATAAAGAGGAGTATATACTCACTCAGAAATATTATGCTTTCGGTCAGTTTTCACGTTATATAAGACCTGGAATGAGGATTATTCTTACCGACAAGCGTTCCCTTTGTGCTTATGATGAAAAAAAAGAAGAGCTTGTCATAGTTGCCGTAAACCCAAAGAAAAACGAAACACAGACAGAATTCTTCTTTGAAGGTCTTCCTGCCTTTTTCTCTGCAAAGGCTGTGCGCACCTCAGGCAGCATAAAAGACGGTGAGCATTGGGCTGAGACAGACTGCTATAGTCTCAAGGAAAATTCTCTGACTGTCACTCTGAAGGGCAACAGCATCACAACTTTTATCTTGACAAAACAAGTTGAAGAATAATATAATACATAAAAAAGAAAAAGGAATGATTATATGTTAGAACAGCTTAAGCAAAAGGTTCTTGAGGCAAATCTCAGCCTTCCCGCCTACGGACTCGTTACCTTTACCTGGGGCAACGTCAGCGGTATAGACAGAGAAAAGGGCCTTATCGTAATAAAGCCCAGCGGTGTTGAATACGATATTATGACAGCCGAGGATATGGTAGTTGTTGACCTTGAGGGTAATGTTGTCGAAGGAAAGCTCAACCCCTCATCAGACACACCAACACACATCGAGCTTTACAAGGCCTTCCCGGATATCGGCGGCGTAATCCACACCCACTCCACCTGGGCAACCTCCTGGGCTCAGGCCGGCAGAAGCATCCCCGCCTACGGCACCACTCACGCCGACTATTTTTACGGTCCCATACCCTGCACCCGTCAGCTCACACCCGAAGAGGTAGAAAGAGCCTATGAAAAGGAAACAGGCACAGTTATAATCGAAGCCTTTAAGGATATTGATCCTATGGCTGTGCCCGGTGTTGTGGTTTATAAGCACGGTCCCTTTGCCTGGGGTAAGGATCCCAAACAGGCTGTTCACAATGCTGTTGTTATGGAAACTGTGGCAAACATGGCTTACCACGCTGAAATGATAAGCGGAGAGAAAAATCCCATTGAGCAGTATCTTCTCGACAAGCATTATATGAGAAAGCACGGGCCGAATGCTTACTACGGACAGAAATAAGACGTAACAAATAGTTCAAAGCAACAAAAAGCTCCTCACAAAAAATGTGGGGAGCTTGATTTTATATTCAATGCTTTTCTATATTCTTTTTTATCAGTTGAAGCATGGCTTTCCGTTTCTGAACTCTAATTTCTGAACATATGTAAGTCGGGGTGTATTGAAAAATTCAAGCTCACGGGTTGCATGGAAAACGGTATAAATATCGCCGTTATCTCTGTAAAGGAAGCTGCAATGACCTGCGTTGTAAATTTCCTTGAGAGGCTGATGATAGGACACTCTCGTCGGACTCTTTTTCCAGCTCGCCTTATCGAGAACATCTCCGCCATTATAGGTAAGCATACCCATACAGTAATGGTTTGAGTAATATCCGCTTGCTGAATAAACGATGAAAATATCCTCTCCGTGATAAAGAACTGCGGGACCTTCGTTTACGGGCCAGCCGCGTTTTTCCCAGCTGTATTTCGGATAAGAAATTTCTGTGGCCTCACCCTTGAGGGTATAAGGATTTTCCATTTCACAAATATAAAGAGCCTGATTGCCTATATCTCTGTAAGCCGAGCATATGTAATAAAGCTTGCCGTTCTTCTGAAGATAGGTTCCGTCAATATTGTTAAGTCCGTTGGGAGCAAGAATACCCTTGAAGCTGTAATCGCTCATAATATCCTCACTCTCACTTTCAAGAACGAAGGCATAGCGATAATAATCGTTGTCATCCTTATCAGGTCCGCCTATAGGCATAGCACCCTTTGGAACTGAATCTTTATCAAAGAGGGCGGCGGCAATAATATACCATCTGTCACCGATCCTGTGAATTTCGGGAGCCCAGATATCACCGACAGTATTGTTTTCTCCACTCCACATAACTACCTTACGGTCAAGCTCTGTAGCATCGTTGAAGGATTTGATTTTAACCACATCGACTCCTCCGCCCGTGGTATAGGTATAGTAGGTTTCGCCCTCATATTCAACAATAAAAGGGTCGCCTCCGTTCACCTGATCAATGGGAAGATCCTCATCGGTGGTAAGTGTAATGCCGAAAAAGGTGATGATTGCGGCAAGAATTGCCGAAAGTGATTTAATGAACTGTGACATCGTTATTTTCTCCTTTGAATTATTCGGATTATGCCTTGTTTATCATATCCTCTAATATTTCCGCTGCGTCCTCAACAACCTTAAGGCAGGGGCGTTTTTTATAATACTCTGCCGTTCTGTCGTCGGGTTTTGCGGTGTTTTCCATTTTAACATCCAGCTTCAGCATCTCACGGCAGACAACCGAAGAGTGTCTTTCAAGAAAACGGTCAGAAAATTCTCTTACAAGCTCATAATTTTTCTTTTTTCTTTCTGCATCGCTGCCGTCAGTCGGTGCGCATATACTGCCTAAAACCATAGCCGAAGCCGTTACCGCTCCGCACACCTCTCTCATTCTTCCTACGCCGCCGCCAAGACCTGCAGAGATTTTTTTCGCTGCTTCTTCATCAATGCCGAAGCGGTCACAAAAGGCACAGAACACGGACTGGGAACAGTTATAGCCTTCAAGAAAACATTTTCCTGCTTTTTCCTTTGCTGTCAATTTTCATTCTCCTTTCAGAAAGTTTATCAGTGCTTCTGCTGAATTTTCGGGAAGATCAACGGCAAACTCTGCCTCTCTCATATTCTGCAAATAATGTGCATCCGATGAACGGATAAGCACCTTACCCTCAAGAGCGGGATAGCTTTCTCTCCATTCACTCTCGTCAGCCTTTGGTGTCAGCTCAAAGGCCTTCACCTGAAGGGTTTCGGGAAAATCACCGAGAGAGCTTATAACGCTGTAGGATTCTCTGTCAATATGAGCAGGATAGCAGACTCCGCCATATTCACCGACCAGTCCGGGAAGCTCGTCAATACTCACAGCCGATGCAACGGTAAGCAGAATTTCCTCCTTACCTAGTATTCCGTCTTCCGTGTCCATAATAAGCTGCTCACCGAAAATTTCTTCCTTGTTTTTTACGGGAGGCATAGTAGTTTTTATAAAACGGCTGAATTCAACAGCCTTTTCCACCGTAGGAAAGAGACAGACATTATGTATTTCTTCACTTGTGCAAAGCTCCATCCCCGGCACCACGGTAAGACCGATTTCACGCCCGACTTTTACAGCACTTTCACAGTTTTCTGCGCTGTTATGATCCGTAAGAGCGATTATATCATAGCCTAAAAGCTTTGCCATATTCACAAGATTATAAGGAGACATATCGTTATCACCGCAGGGTGAAAGACAGGAGTGAAGATGTAAATCGTAATATAGCTTCATATCAGCTTTGAAATTTCGACAGAAAGCTCATAGGCATTTTTTTCGGAAGAAAGAAAAGCAACACCCTGCTGGACTGCCTTTTCTCTTGCCACATCGTCAAGAGGTGAATTTTCAGTAAGGATAATGCAGGCACAGTCCGAAAGAACAGCCACGGCAACGGCATTGACATTTCCCATAACCGTCAGCCATATATCCCCTTCCTTGGCTCTCGACATAACCCAGGAAAGAAGATCACCGCTGTAACAGCCCGTAACCTCCCTTTCAAGATCGCCTTCTGTCAGTATTTTAAGATTAAGTTTTTCAGCAAAGTCTTTAACCGTCATTTTTTTCTTCACCTGAATCTTCTGTAATAATTTTATCTCTGAAGGGCAGCGGAAGCCAGTCGTCACCCTCAATAGTATGTTCATCCTGAAATCTTTTTATGAGACAATCGGTCTCACTTGCGTAGCCTCTTACGATATCGTCGGCAAGAGCACGGCAGGAGGGCGCACCGCATATACCGCAGTCAAGTCCGGGCAAGGAGGCTTCAATTTCACGAAGCTTTGACATCATCCTCATCGCCTTGATAACATTGTCGGCCAACTTCATAGCAGGAGACGGTGTCAGCTCCTTTGTCCAACCGAGAGAGTCAAGGTCAAAGTCACTTTCTATGCTGTTGCAGGAAACGGGCATAAACTTGCGAAGTCTTTGTATTCTTGCCTTGGCAACATAAGGATTTTCAACGGTGAGAACACCGCCGACGCATCCTCCCGTGCAGCAATTGAGTTCGATAAAATCAAGGTCATTGAGTTTTTCATCCTCAAGCTCCTCGAGAACATTGATAACATTTTCTATACCGTCGGCTGCAAGATATCTTTCCTTTAAAAGACCTGCTGCTTCACCGCCGCTGCTCGCCCAGCCGACACCGATAATACCCGAATCGTTGAGCTGTTCGACCTCCGCAGACTCCAGCTTTTCCATAGTCTGAAGAAGCACAGGATAAATATCCTTGATGGCAAAGGCTCCGTTTATTCCCGAGCCATCATAGCAAAGCGGTGAACGGATAGCCGTTCTCTTTGCAGGGCAGGGCGAAATGAAAAAAACACCGATATCCTCATCGGAAAGCCCTGTCTCATCCTTCGCTTCTTTTCTTGCAAGCTTTGCGGCAATATCAATCGGTGCGCAAAGGGGAAGCAGATTAGGAATAAGATTCGGAAAACGGGTACGGATAAGCCTTACCACAGCAGGGCAAGCAACAGAAATTACAGGCTTTTTAAGTTCACCCGTGTCAAACATTATTCTCGTTGCACTGCTTATATATTCAGCACCCTTGCTGACCTCCACGACCTTATCAAAGCCCATTCTTTTAAGACCCGTAAGCACATAATCGACATTTTCAAGATTATTGAACTGTCCGTAAAGAGCCGGGGCAGCAAGTGCTATTCTGTATTTATAATTGATTATTTCGTTATAATGCTCCGTAACCGCATACTTTGCGTGATGGGGACAAACTCTTATACATTCGCCGCAATCAATGCAGCGGTCGGAAATTATGTATGCTTTTTTGTTTCTGACTCTTATTGCCTCAGTAGGGCAACGCTTTATACAGTTAGTACAGCCCTGACACTTGTCGGCATCAAGACGTACAGAATGGAATGTTATAGCCATAAGAGCCCTCCTTTATGCAAATTACTGAATTTTTACCTTCATATGCAGTGTTGTTCCCACACCGATTTCTGTTTCGATAAAAAATTCATCTGTGTATTTCTTGATATTCGGCAACCCCATACCTGCCCCGAAGCCGAGATTTCTTACGTTATCAGGTGCTGTTGAAAAGCCCTCCTTCATCGCAAGCTCAATGTTTTCGATACCGGGGCCGTGGTCACTGAGAGTCATAATAATCTCTTCCTCTGTGATTTCCACGTCGATTTCTCCTCCGTCAGCATGGATTACCATATTGATTTCGCCCTCATACATTGCGATTGAAACATTACGGATAACCGCAGGAGAAACACCGAGCTCCTTAAGGGTGCGCTTAACATCACCGGAGGCGGCGCCGGCTCTTGTGAAGTCGTCACCGGGTACGGTGTAATGGAGTTTAATGCTTTCGCTCATTATTTTCCGCTGCCCCCTCTCAGACCCGCATCATAAAGCTTTCCGCAGGCTGTGAACATTTCAAGCTCTGTGCAGAGCATAACCATATCTCTTTCCTCAGCCATCTCAATCATCTGTAAAGTGGGACGCTTGCCCCTTACAAAGATAATGCAGTGCATATCCATCATTTCGGCAGTACGTACTACCTGGGGATTGACAAGACCTGTAAGAAGTGTTGCCTGCTCTTTAACAAAAGCAAGCACATCACTCATCATATCGCTGCCGCAGGCTGCGTGAACCTCTGTGTCGGTAAGATCGCCACGGCAGATAATTTCGCCCTCTAAAATGTCGCATATTTCGCTGATTTTCATGTTCAGTCCTCCGATTATGGAATTTTTATTGATTTAAAAGTGATTTTTATAAAATACAGGCATAGGAATCCCTGTGCCTGTAAAACTTTATATATTTTCGAAATCTGCTTTATCGATTTCTTTTGAAATAATATCAACAGCCAGGTTCCATACGGTTTTACCCGCATCGATAAAGCCCTCTTTATTTTTTACCGAGCAAAGCATTGCAAATGCCTCGCCGATATGGCTGCTGAGGTCTCCGCCCTTCTGAATTGCAAGATAATAGAAGGTGAAGGCGGCTCCGTTGGAAATATTCGCATAAAAGCCGGGTGAGTTTTTCTGAATCACCTCATACATTGATGCAATTGCCGTTGTGGAAACGACCTCGCAGGGGCACTCAATCTGTAAAAGAGTTTCACAGGCAAAAACGAGAAGAACCTTTATCTGATAAAGAATATCCGGAGCAAAATATCTGGGCGCAAGATGATCCTTTATCGCCACAACAAGACCTTCGTCACCTGTTGGCGTAATGGTGCCGAGAATGTTCCCCAGTGCCTTTGCCTTATCAATATTGCCGTTTGCACGGTGTGCAATAACATTGTTAAAGGTGCTTGAGAGATCGGCAGCTTTATTAAGCTCCTTTTTGCTCACATAAATCTTTACATCGCTTTCGCTCATAATGTTCTCCGTTTCTGCGAAGGTTATTTAATGGCCTCCGCTTCAAGTTTCTTTTGCTTTCTGCGCTTTCTTGACTTATAGGAAAGAAGTGCATTAACAGCTTCCTCGTCAGGACCGTATTCGCCGAGCTTTATGGGATATGCATTAAAAGCACCGTGGAAGTCACTGCCACCGGTCATAACAAGACCGTGCTTTTCAGCAATCGACTTTAAAAGTTCCTGCTGTTCGGGAGTGTTTTCGGGATGCCATACCTCAACACCGTCAAGTCCGAGAGGAATAAGCTCTTCAAAAAGCTCAAAATTATCATAAAAGCCGGGATGGGCAAGAACAGCAATACCGCCTGCCTCGTGGATGGCTTCAATTATCTCAGTGGGTTCGGGATACTTTGATTCCATAAGAACATTCATTCTGGAATCCTTTGTAAAGAGCATTTTATAAAGGTCACCGAAAATGGAAGTGGTATATCCGCATTCCATAAGAGCCTGCATAATATGCTGCTTATAAATATTGGTTGAGCCCTGACAGCATTTTGCGACGAATTCGGGAGTTACGGGGAATTTGTTGCAAACCTTCATAACCATAAGCTGGGCAGCTCTTTTTCTTTTCAGTGAATTGCTTTTGCAAAGGCCTTCGAGACGTTCCGGTCTGTCGGGAAGATAGCAAAGGATATGTGCTTTTGCATTTCTTTTTGAATCAGTTGCAGAAAATTCAACAGCAAGAATGACATTTATTCCGTGTCTTTTACCGATGAGTTCTGCTCTGACGGTACCTGCCAGACAGTCATGATCTGTGATAGCAAGAGTTGTTATGCCACTGTTTTTGGCAAGAACGATAAGATCGTCAATGCCCATAGTGCCGTCGGATAATTTGGTGTGACAGTGTAAATCTGCTTTCATTTTTTACGCCCCGTTTCTTTACTGTGCCTTGGTGTTTTTCCTCTCTCCAAAGGAAATACCCCTAAAAAAGGTAAAAATTTCGCTATATTAATATTCAATACTAATTATACTACCCCAAAAATATTTTTTCAAGGTTTTTGTATGATTTTTTACCCGTTTTTTTTACACAAAAAGCCTTATTGCCACTGACTTTCGTCGTCTAAAAGACGAATAAGTATGCTTTCGAGCAACTCTGTAAGACAGGCTTCCTGTCTGTCGTTCATTTCACGGTAATCCTCAACGGAGCAATCGTCGGCATCATCGCTTATTTTTCTTACCGAAAGCATCGGCACACCGCATTTTTCACAAACAGAAGCAATGGCTGCCGTTTCCATATCAAAAGCACCGATACCGAAGGTGTCGCTGTAAAGCTTTTTTCTCACACTGTCGGTAAGGAAGATGTCACCTGTACCGACCTTTGTTTTTATTATACCATTACTCTGTAAAGCATAGGAAAGAAGCTTTTCGTCAGCCTTGAGAATATATTCCTGTCCGTCGGGCTTTACTCCGAGATCGTAGCCGATGGCTGTAAGGTCGTAGTCACATTCCACATAGGTTTCCGCCGCAACCATATCCTCTCTCTTGAGCCCGCTTACCGCCCCTGAAAGACCTGCATTAAGAATATATTCCGCCTTGCAGTCACTTATTAAAAACGAAGTTGCAGAGCCGGCGTTAACCTTGCCGATTCCGCACTTGACACCGGTAACGATAAGCTTTCTTCCGTTCTTTTCTATAGTAAAAGAAACCGCATCGTTGCCTCTTAAAACAAATTCATTGCCTCCCTTTTCCTTTGCAAAATCAAGGAAGGGACTGTATTCCATACTGTCAGCGAAAACAAGGCCTATATTTTTAGTCATTTTTATTACATCCTTTCAATGAAAATCGAGTCTATTATACAGCAAATCGCCTCTTTATGTCAATGTCAACGTCTGTGCATAAGATAAATACGGAAGTCTTTATTTTTAATCTGCGCTTACGCAAGGACGGTCGTCGGTGGCCTGCGCCCAAAGAACAGCCGACGGTGCAACATTGTTGCCCGTCTTTGCTTTTTTCTGCGCTTCCTATTGCATAATGAATTTTTTTCTGTTATAATTCTTTAAAGAACTGATAAATTCAGGAGGTAATAAAATGAAAAACAAACACCTTGCCTTATTTATAGCTATTATTATGTGCTTTTCCCTCGCATTCGGAGCAGCAGCCTCCACAAACGGTGAGCAGATTATGCCCTCAACATCCGCTGTTTCCCCCACCCAGGAAAAGGATTTCATTGATGAAATTCCCGGTATGATTCCCGACGACATCAAAACCACCATTTCCGAAGTCGGATCAGATATTATGGACGGCGCCGAGGAAGCACACGGCTTTCTTTCCACGGTGATGAGAGTTTTAGAAAATGTAAAGATTTTCTTTGCTAACCTCATCAACACTCTCTTTCCCTTCTTCAACATAGGCGAAGGAGGTTCTCTCTTCCATTAATCTGACTACAAAAAAATATTTCGGTAATGCATTTCGTATTACCGAATTTTTTTGGCAAATGATATACCTATATGTTTTTCTGAAAGGAAAAGGCTATGATAAAATTCATTAAATCAGGTATTCCCTACTTCAAACGGATGCTTGTGGTAGCTGTCCCGATTATGATTCAGTCGGGCGTCACCAATTTTGTAAATATGCTCGACAACATTATGGTAGGCCAGGTAGGCACCTTAGAAATGTCCGGTGTTTCTATCGTCAACCAGATTCTCGTGGTGTTTAACCTTTGCATTTTCGGTGCTATGTCAGGTGCAGGTATTTTCACCGCCCAGTTTTTCGGTAAAAAAGACAACGCGGGCATAAAAAACACCATACAGTACAAATATATAACCGCTCTTCTTCTGACAGCTGTAGGAATAGCCGTCTTTGTAACTATGGGAGACAGTCTCATCGGTGCTTATCTTCAGGGTGAAGCCGGAGAGGGAGAAAAGGAGCTTGTTGCAGTTTATGCGGCAGAATATCTTGAAATTATGCTTATCGGTCTTTGTCCCTTTGCTCTTTCCCAGGTTTATGCAAGCTCCTTGCGTGAAACGAGCGACAGAGTTATCCCTATGATTTCCACCGTAGCTGCTGTCCTTGTTAATCTTGTGCTGAACTATGTTCTCATCTTCGGTCATTTCGGTGCTCCGAAGCTCGGTATAAACGGTGCGGCAATTGCAACAGTTATTTCCCGATTTACTGAGCTCGCCATCCTCATCCTCTGGACTCATACCCACCGCAGAAAATACCCCTTTATAAAGGGTATTTTCACCTCAAGCACGCTCTCACGTGAGCTTTTGAAAAAGATAACTGTTGTTACCGTTCCCCTTATGCTCAACGAGGCCTTATGGTCAGGCGGTATGGCTATGCTTAACCAGTGCTATTCCACCCGAGGCCTTGATGTGGTTGCGGCAGTCAACATCGTTTCAACCATCAACAATGTCTTCAGCGTATCCTTCGTCGCCTTCGGTAGTGCCATCGGTATAATTCTCAGTCAGATGCTCGGAGCAGGAGAAAAAGAAAACGCAAAAAAAGCAAGCTCACGTCTTTTATTCTTTGCTGTTTTCTTCGTCACATTCGTCGGAGTGATTATGATGTTTTTCGCACCTCATTTCCCCAAAATTTTCAAAACCAGCGACGAAATCAGAAATCTTGCAGCCACTCTTATAATCATTATGGCCGCCTTTATGCCCGTTCACGCCTTTGTGAACGCCTGTTATTTCACTTTGCGTTCAGGAGGAAAAACCGGTATAACCTTCCTGTTTGACAGTGGCTTTGTATGGATAGTATCCGTGCCCCTTGCCTTTGTGCTGAGCCGCTTCACGGGAGTGCCTATTGTACCGATGTATGCAATAATTCTTGCCGCTGATATAATTAAATGTATTGTCGGCTACGCCTTTATGAAAAAAGGTGTATGGCTGAACACGGTAGTTGAATAAAAACTTATACTGAAAGAAAAACACGACGGAAGGGCGACCCTTCATAAGGATGTTAAGCCTTAAAATTCGTTATTTTTGCGCACAACTGCGTTAAAAATGCTCGAAATCCGGCAAGGATTTCTGTGCTTTTCGCCTTGTTTTGCATCAAAAGTATCTGAATTTTAAGGT
>JAZUMO010000031.1:0-21958 GCA_045603665.1 Acutalibacteraceae bacterium | reverse complement strand
TCGCAGTTTCGTAAGAACAGAAAATTTCTTGTATTGAAGCCACAAAACGCAGCAAGGCTGTCGCCTTGCGAGGCTTTTGGCAAAAATACAGGGAATTTTGTTCGAGAAACAAATACTTCCTTATCGGACGTCGGCGAAAGGAAACGGCCCTTTCTTTTATCTTTTTATCAGTCAAACTTAATTACTCTGATAACATTTTCACCCTGTGAAATCTTTTCAACTGTTTCGTCGCTGAGATGTGACGGTGTATCAACAAGAGTACATGCATAATCGCCCTTTGAACGGTTAGCCATATGGTCAATATTGATACCCTGAGCTGAAATGAGAGAAGTAATGGAAGAAAGAATATTTGGAAGATTCTTATGAAGAACGAGAAGTCTTCCGCCCTCGGTTCTTGCCATTGAGATGTCGGGATAATTCACGCTGTTTTTGACGTTACCGTTGAGAAGAAAATCTTCAATCTGATGAGCAGCCATAACAGCACAGTTATCCTCGGATTCAGCCGTTGAAGCACCAAGGTGAGGGGTGGTGATGATACCTGGAACGTTGATTGTCTCCTCTGTAGGAAAGTCGGTAACATAACAGCTGACCTTGCCGCTTTCAAGAGCTTCCTTGATGTCGGCATTGTTTACGAGATCTGCACGGGAAAGATTGATAATCTTAACGCCGTCCTTCATCTTTGCGATAGCTTCCTTATTGATCATACCTCTTGTCTTTTCGTTTGAGGGAATATGAAGAGTTATGTAATCGGCGTTGGCATAAACCTCATCATAGCTTGATGCCTTGTTGATTGACCTTGAAAGGTGCCATGCTGCTTCAACAGTAATAAAGTTGTCACAGCCCAAAACCTTCATACCAAGGCTTTTTGCGGCGTTTGCGACAAGACCGCCGATTGCACCGAGACCGATAACACCGAGGGTTTTGCCTGCGATTTCATTACCTGCGAAGGCACTCTTTCCCTTTTCAACCTGCTTTGCAACGTCCTCGGTAAGACCGTTTGCCCAAGCAATACCGTCAACAATTTTTCTTGATGCAAGAAGAAGAGAAGCAATTGTGAGCTCCTTAACGCCGTTTGCGTTTGCACCGGGAGTGTTGAAAACGATGATGCCCTTTTCTGCGCATTTATCGAGAGGGATATTATTCACGCCTGCACCGCAGCGGACAATTGCCTTGAGGTTGTCGCCGAATTCCATATCGTGCAGGGATGCAGAGCGCACCATAATGCCGTCGGGATTTTCGATACTGTCTCCGATTTCGAAAGCTTCCTTATTGAGCTGATCAAGACCGATAGCAGCAATTTTATTCATTGTTTTAATGGTTTTCATATCTTTCACACACCTTCTGATTATGCCTTGGGATTTTCAGCGGCAAATTTCTTCATAAACTCAACGAGAGCCTCTACGCCCTCATAAGGCATAGCATTATAAATTGAAGCTCTCATGCCGCCGACACTTCTGTGACCCTTAAGATTTTTGAGACCTGCCTTATCTGCCTCGGAAGCAAACTTTTTGTCAAGGTCTGCATCTCCCGTAACAAAGGTAACGTTCATCATTGAACGGCTCTCTTTTTCTGTGGGAGCGATGTAATAATCCTGAGAGTCAAGATAATCGTAAAGAAGAGCAGCCTTCTTTTCGTTGAGCTTTTTCATTTCTGTAAGACCGCCGATTGACTTGATCCATTCATAAACGAGCTTTGCAACATAAATGCAGTAGCAAGGAGGAGTATTATACATTGAATCGTTGTCAGCCATAAGCTTATAGTCGAGCATTGCAGGTGTGTCTTCTCTTGCGTTACCGATGAGATCTTCACGGACGATAACAATAGTAAGACCTGCAGGAGCCATATTTTTCTGTGCGCCGGCATAGATCATACCGAACTTGCTTACATCCACAGGCTCAGAAATAATACATGAAGACATATCAGCCACGAGAGGGATGTCACCTGTATCGGGAATATAGCTGTACTTTGTTCCGTAAATTGTGTTGTTAAAGCAGATATGTACATAGTCTGCATCAGCTCTGAAGGACTCTCTTGTAGTTTCGGGAATGCGTGAGAAGTTGTCATCCTTTGAGGATGCGGCGGCAACAACGTCACCGTACTTCTGAGCTTCCTTATAAGCCTTGGTTGAGAACTGACCGGAAAGAATATAGTCTGCCTTCTTGTTTTTATTCATAAGGTTGAGAGGTACCGCCGCAAACTGAGTTGAAGCACCACCCTGTAAAAAGAGTACCTTATAGTTATCGGGAATTTCCATAATTTCACGGAGGAGAGCTTCAGCGTCCTTGATAATCTTGTCATAAACGGGACTGCGGTGGCTCATTTCCATTACGGACATACCTGAATCCTCATAGCAAAGCATTTCTGATGCTGCCTTTTCTAAAACTGAAACAGGAAGCATTGAAGGGCCTGCCGAAAAGTTAAATACACGGTTCATAAAAAAACACCTCTTATAATAATTCCATATACTCATTATGTTTATGAATATTAAAATCCATTATATAACTTTAACGCGTTAAAGTCAATACAAAAATCCACATAAAATTTTTCTCATTTTTTTGTACAAAGTGTATTAATGTGCTAAAGTTATAAAGACATAAAGCGAAAACTCCCCGTTTTTACACGGGGAGTCATTTTTACAAATTCTGCATTATGCCTTTTTCTTGCCGAGAATAATGTTAGTAATCACACCGAGAATAAGAGCACAGGCGATGGATGTGATGGTAATGTTACCGAAGGAAAGAGTGAGACCGCCGATACCTGCGATGAGGATAACGGAAACAACGAAAAGATTTCTGTTTTCTTCGAGGTCAACATCCTTAATCATCTTAAGACCTGAAACTGCGATGAAGCCGTAAAGAGCCATACAAACACCGCCCATTACGCAGGAGGGAATGGAGTCAACAAAGGCAACAAAGGGCTCAAGGAAGGAAATAAGTATCGCACCGATTGCGGCGGTGATAATCGTATAAACGGAAGCGTTTCTGGTGATAGCCACACAGGCTACGGATTCACCGTAGGTGGTATTGGGACATCCGCCGAAAAATGCACCTGCCATAGAGCCTACACCGTCACCGAGGAGAGTTCTGTGGAGACCGGGCTCCTTGAGAAGATCTTTTTCTATAATAGAGGAAATATTCTTATGGTCGGCGATATGCTCAGCAAAAACAACAAATGCTACGGGAAGATATGCAGCGGCAAGAGTACCGATATATGCACCGTCGATTTCCTTTATTCCCTTCATAGCCGTAAGGAAGGTGAACTCGGGAACGGTGAAAAGACTGATACCGGAGAATACGCTGAAATCGATAAGCTTGATAGCGTCATTACCTGTCTTGATGCCGATTAAGGTCAGCACAGCGGCCACGGCATAACCGGAAAGAATACCGATAATGAAGGGAATGAGCTTAAGTGATTTTTTACCGTAAGTGGAGCAGAGCATCGTCACGAGAAGTGTAACCAGACCGCAGGCAACAGCTACAAGAGGATTTGCGGAGGAAACCTTGTTTGTAACCTCAACTATCTGTCCGTCCTGAATAACCTGGGAAACGGCATCAATCATAAATTTACCCTTCTGAAGGTCACCGACAGCATTACCTGCCAGAGAAAGACCGATAATGGCAACTGTGGGACCGATAACCTGCTTTGGCATAAGCTTGTCTATCCAGTTAACACCTGCGAACTTAACGATAAGAGCAAGTAAAACATAAACAAGACCGGCAAAAAACGCACCGATAATGATACCTGCATAGCCTGCCTGTGCGGAAACAGCACCTGCAAATGCGGCAGACATAGAGCCGAGGAATGCGAAGGATGAGCCGAGGAAAACAGGTGAGGATGCCTTAGTGAAAAGAACATAAACCAATGTGCCGACACCTGCACCGAAAAGTGCTGCTGACGGCTGCATTCCGTTACCGATAATGATAGGCACAACCAGAGTTGCCGCCATAATAGCAAGCAGCTGCTGAATGGCATAAACAATCAGATTGGGAAATTTGGGTTTGTCTTTGATGTCATAATAAAGTTTCATTGGAAAAACCTCCTTTTTTTCATTAAGATTATAGTACCATTTTGTCGAAATTTTGTAAATGGTAAAGGTGCATAAATCCGCATAAAAAAAACTTACCCTTTAACCAAAATTTTTTCTCGGTCAAAGGGCACAGATTATAGAATATTCACTTTAATCAATATATAAATCTCTGATACCGTCAAGTGCTCTGATTGCGGATACAGTCATATTAAGTCCTTCCTCATCCTTGGGGAAGATAACCGCCTTCATAACGATTGAGTCACTCTTCCGCTTGGTCGGAGCACTGTCGGCATAAAGCACCTCAAGAGTGTGGAGAGAGCCGCCGTAGCGCTTGATAATCTCACCGATATCCGAAGCCTGTCTGGAAAGGTTTTCCGCCTCGATATAAAGATTTTTTGAAGGATTGCCACGGGCAATAAATCTTTTGAGAGTGTTCAGGGTGATATAGATGAAAAGAGTAGTTATAAATGCGCCGAGATAATACCCTGCACCAACGGCAAGGCCGATACAGGAAACAGCCCAGAGAGACGCCGCCGTTGTAAGACCCTTGACGCTGAAGCCTTCACGCAAAATTGTACCTGCACCGAGGAAGCCGATGCCGCTTATTACCTGAGCACCGAGTCTCGTAGGGTCAAAATTGGCAAGACCCTCATATTCCTTGAACACAAAGCCCGATGTCATCATAACCAAGGTGGAGCCGACAGCCACAAGAATATGGGTACGAAAGCCGGCGGGGCGGTGGGAATGCTCTCTTTCAAAGCCGATAAGACCACTGAAAAACACAGTCAGAGTCAATTTTATTACAGCATCAACAGCGTACTGTACACTCGGAATTGAATATAATTCCACAAAAAATTCCTTTACTGCGTCCAAGTGTATCGCCTCCTTAAAACCAAAAATGAGAGAGCTTTATCTCTCCCCCTTCTTCTGATATATTATTATACCACCTTATGCACAAAAAAGCAAATATTTTTTAGATTAATTTAACCTTGATTATCTATAGTATTTACTGTATAATAATAAGGAATAAACACTTTTTGTCAAAGAAAGGATGAGTAATATGGCAGTAAACAAAGTCAAACTTAATATCGGCGGTACAGAGTATTCTATTTTAGCCGAGGATGATGTGAAATATGTTCAGGCACTTGGCAAGGAGCTTGATCTCGCTTTTTCAAAAATTATGAAGTCCAATTCATATCTATCCACCACTCAGGCAGCTGTGCTTCTCGCTCTCGATTATGCCGACGAATGCAAAAAAGCAGTAGCAACTGCCGACAGACTCCGTGAACAGATAAAGGACTATCTTGACGACGCCTCCGATGCAAAAAGCAAGGCTGACTGGGCAAGACACGAAGCCGAAACACTTAAGAAGGAAGCTGAAAAGCTTCGCCTCGAAAACAACAGACTCAAGGCTGAGCTTAAGGCTATTATGGACGGCGCAGGTAAATAACAGATGAAAAAACCTGAAATCCTCGCTCCCGTCGGCTCACCGGAAAGTCTGTATGCCGCTGTGCGCACAGGCGCCGATGCAGTTTATATGGGCTGCAAAAACTTCAACGCAAGAATCAGGGCCGGAAATTTCGGTGACGATGAAATAAAGGACGCCGTTGCTTACTGTCACAGCCACGGCGTTAAAGTACATATCACAATGAACACACTTATTTCCGACGACGAAATTCCCGAGGCGCTGGAAACAGTCAGGCGTATATGCTCCTGGGGTGCCGATGCGGTTATCGTTCAGGATACCGGCCTTGCTTATCTTATGGAAAAAGCAGCACCCGACCTTGAAAAGCATGCCTCCACCCAAATGTCTGTCCAGACAAAAGCGGGTGTCAGACTTCTTAAGGAAATGGGCTTTTCCCGTGCAGTTCTCCCCCGCGAGCTTACAAAAGACGAAATAAAAGCCATCAAGGAAAGCACCGACATAGAAATTGAAATTTTCATTCACGGTGCTTTATGTATGTCCGTTTCGGGACAATGCTATATGAGCAGTATGTTCGGCGGAAGAAGCGGAAACCGCGGCCTTTGCGCCCAGCCCTGCCGTCTCCCCTTCTGTGCAGAAAACGGAACGGGCAACGACCTGAGCCTCAAGGATCTTTCTCTTATTGAAAGAGCAGATGGGCTTACTGCCCTCGGTATTGACTCGCTGAAAATCGAAGGAAGAATGAAACGCCCCGAATATGTGGCGGCAGCCGTAACAGCGATTAAAAGCACCCTCGACAAAAACACAGACAAAGAAATTCTTGCAAATCTCCGTGCTGTCTTTTCACGCTCCGGCTTTACCGACGGCTATTTTGAAAACAGGCGCGGCAGAGATATGTTCGGCACAAGACAAAAGGAGGATGTAACCTCCGCAACCAATCAGGTGCTCAAGGATCTTTCAAAGCTTTATGAAAAAGAAAAGGGCACTATTCCCGTCAGCTTTCTTCTGACAGTTATTGAGGGAGAAAAAATTTCTCTTTCAGCCTCCGCTATGGGTAAAACCGTTTTCACTCAAGAGAACTGCATACCGGAAAAGGCAATCAACAAGCCTCTTACAAGGGAAGCTCTTGCCGAAAGAATTTCAAAGTGCGGCGGTACACAGTTTTACGCTGAAAAAACCGAGGTTGACCTCGACGAGGGACTGATTGTTCCCGCAAGTGCCATAAACAACCTTCGCAGAACTGCACTTTCCGAGCTGGAAAAAGCCATCTCTTCTGTAAAGCCTTACGCCTTTACAGATATTGATATCAGTACCACTCCCTATAAAGCACAGGATAAGCTGAGCTTTAACCTGAGAATAGCAAAATGCAGCCAGCTTCCCGACAGCCTCGAAAATGTGGAAAACTTATATATTCCCCTGAACTTTGAGGAAAACTTCGTGGAAAACGTCAAAAAGATGCCCGTAAATGTGGGAATTGAGGTTCCGAGAGGCATTTTCGGCAACGAAACCCTTGTGGAAAAGTATCTTTTAAGAGCAAAAGAATACGGAATAAACATCGCCTATTGCTCCACTCTTGATGCTCTGGCTCTTGCGAAAAAGCACGGTTTTATCATTCATACGGGCTTTTCGATGAATGTTTTCAACAGCTTTTCCGTTGAATTTTTAGAGTCTATGGGTGTAAAGGAAATTACCTTGTCGCCTGAGCTTACCCTTAAAAAGCTTTCAGCAATCGGCGGAAGAGTCAGAAGAGGTATAATCGGCTACGGAAGATTACCTCTTATGCTCACCAGAAACTGTCCCGTCAAAAACGGAACGGACTGTAACGAGTGCAAAAGTAAAAAATATCTCACCGACAGAAAGAATATGAAATTCCCCGTTATCTGCCATTTCGGCACAAGTGAAATTCTGAATTCCCAACCCATTTATATGGGTGACAGACTCAGCGAAATTGAAAATCTTGACTTCATAACCTTCTATTTCACCAAGGAGAAAAAGGAAGTATGTGAAGCCATACTTGATGCCTACCGTAAAGGTAAGGGTGTCAAAGGCGACTATACCCGCGGTCTTTATTACCGCGGTCTTGAAGGATAAAAATGAAGATAAACAGAAAGGATTTATATTATGCCTAAAAGATCAGATTACTTATCATGGGACGAATACTTTATGGGAATTGCGATGCTTTCCTCCTACAGAAGTAAGGACCCCAACACTCAGGTCGGTGCCTGCATCGTAAACGACAAAAACCGCATAATGTCCGTCGGCTACAACGGCTTCCCCACCGGCTGCAGCGACGACTCCTTCCCCTGGGAAAGAACGGGTGACGCCTACGACACCAAGTATCCCTATGTGTGCCACGCAGAGCTTAATGCAATTCTGAACTGCCGCGGAATCAATCTTGAGGGCTGCCGCATTTATGTTGCCCTTTTCCCCTGCAACGAATGCGCAAAAGCAATCATTCAAAGCGGCATCAGGGAGGTTGTCTATCTTTCCGATAAATATGCAGAGACTATGGCAACAAGAGCCTCAAAGAGAATGTTTGAGGCTGCGGGAGTGAAGCTCACCAAGCTCACACCTACAAAAGAAAACATCATAATTGATTTTGACGAAAACAAGGTATAAATAAGACATAAAAAGAAGCAACCGGATCGGTTGCTTCTTTTGTTTATTTTTTATCTGTACCGAATTCTTTTCTGCCCTCTTCAGTATCTCTGTAATACTGGGTTTTATGATTAGGATGCTTTGTGCTGTTCCAGAGAGCCTCGGCTCTGGGTGCCCACTCTTCAGCGAACTTGTCGCATTTGCTGCAAAGCATTTCCGCTGTTTCTTCGCCGAGGAAGTTGGTGGACTTTGCTCCCGTTCTCTTTATGATGTCACGAAGACACTGGGGATTTTCCAGCATAGGACAGGGTCGCAGATGATTATCGTTGAAGGGCTGGTCGTGTCTGAATGCCATAAAGAGAGGATTTTGAAGACCTTCAAGAATGGTATGGGTTCTGATATTTGAATCGGAGAAGTGAATGAAAACACAAGGCTCCATATCACCGGCTGAATTGATGTGGAAATAGTTTCTTCCGCCCGCAATACAGCCGCCTACATATTCACCGTCACTCTGGAAGTCCATAAAGAACATCGGCTTGCCTGTCTTTGAATTTCTGACTCTGCGAAGCCACTTATACATATATTCTCTTTGGTCGGGAGTGGGAATAAGGTCGGGAGAAGCACCGTGACCGACGGGCATAAAGTTGAAGTAAAGACCGTACTTTACACCGAGGTCAACCATTTTGTCAAGGAATTCGTCGCTTGTAACCTGGTCAATATTGTTTCTTGTGTAGCAAACGCTCATACCGAAAAGGCAGCCCTTTTCCTTGAGAAGCTTCATAGCACCTATAACCTTCTGATAGTTACCCTCGCCTCTTCTTGCGTCGGTGGTTTCTTCTGTTCCTTCGATTGAAAGAGCAAGAGCAAGGTTGCCGACTCTTTTCATTTCGTCGCAGAACTTTTCGTCAACAAGATGGCCGTTTGTGTATGAAAGGAAGCCGCAATCGGGATTAGCCTCACAGAGCTTTATAAGGTCATCCTTTCTGATAAGAGGCTCGCCGCCGGTAAACATATAAAAATGGGTACCGAGAGCCTTTGCCTGACTTACAATTGAAGCCATTTCCTCATAGGTAAGATTATGCTTATGTCCGTATTCTGCCGCCCAGCAGCCCTCGCACTTACAGTTGCAGGCGCTTGTGGGATCAATAAGAATCTGGAAGGGAATGTTGCATTTATATTTTTCACGGTTCTTTCTTACTGCCTTTGTGCCCTTGACACCTGCACCGAGACCCATAGCAAGGAGCATCTTTTTGATAACATCTCTGTCAACATCACGAAGAATATTCATAGCCATCTCGTAATAAACATTATCTCCGTCGCTTATGCCCTTACGGAAGGCATCAATATAATGCTTGGGGAAAATGCCTCCGAGAAGCTTTTCACCGATGTCAACGAGCTTAAGAAGATTGCTTTGAGGGTCCTTGTCAACATATTTAAGAAGTCGGTCAAGAACTGCACCGGCAGCCGCTCTTTCAATTTTATCCGTCATATTCATATAGTGTACCTCGCAATAAATTCCTCAGATTGAATAACATATCCTTAAAATTATATCATAAGCAAAAATAAATGTCTATATAAAAATTCAAAATATATCCGATAATTTATTGTTGTCACTTTTCTTTTCAGTAATGCACAGAGCCGCATTTGCACTCGTCAAATAAGCCCCACATTTCCGCTGTTCCTCTCAGCTTTTCATAAAGCTTCTTTTTGTTTTTATCTGTGCTGTGACATATGCAGTTACATTCTGACTTCTGCAAAGAGATTTCTTTTTCTGCCTCTATGGGGTTTTCTGAAAATTCATCGCATACAAGTCTTATTTTCATTTTCGCTTCATCGCTGTCCTCGGGATAAACAACCGTTGTCTGAGCTAAAATTTCATAGCCGTCAATGACGTCTACTCTGCTCTCGGTAAAAGATTTAAAAATCTCATAATTATGTATGCTGACTTTTTTATATTCCTTCATACTGCCGTCAGTATATTTCAAATTGAAGGAAATACTTTTAAGGTTATGGGAGCTGTCAAGCTCACATTCTGTAATTTCACTTATCTCAAAGGGCCTTGCTCTTCCCTCTGCCTTCAAAGTGAATTCAGCATCGGCAAAAAAGATATAAACCTCATCGCCCTCATCGGAAAGCCATGCTCTCAGTCTCATTCCGTCCAGAGTCTGTCTCCATCTGCCGTTTTTATCTGTTTCAGTTTTTGCCTTTGCCGTTATCCTTCTGCCGTCGCCGTAAACTATTTCAAATTCTCTTCCTTCCACTACAGCCACATCGGCGCCTTCATAAACAATTACCTTTTCATCGTTCAGCGGCTTTATGCTTTCCACGACACAGGGAGCAACGTTCATCTGAAAGTTTTCACTGTAAATCACCCTTTTGGTACGCCTTTCTCTGGTGGTAAGACAAGCGGTCACGGTAACCGGCTCTCCGCTTCTTAAGGCTTTTTCGCATTCCTCTTCAGTAGTCTTGATTTCAAGCTCCACACAGGTGTTTTTGTCCAAATAATACAGTCCGTCTGAAGTAGAAATTCTGTGGTATCCGTAACCCTCTATTTCAACACCGACAGTATACTCAATTTCCGAAAAGGATAATTTGAGAATATTACTCATATCGTTCTCATTAAGCACCTTTTCCTCCACCTCTCTGTAAGAGATAAAGCTGTTGCCCTCCATTTCCATTGAAAGAATTTTATCCGTCAAGGTATACTCTTCTTTCCTCATTTCGACAGCAAATAAAAATCCGATGCCGAGAAATATAAGAGCAATAATCACTATTGATGCCTTCAGTGAAAACTTTTCAAAAGGGCTGTACTCCGAATAAGGCTTTAAGGCCTGTCTGGTTCTGTAGCTTTGTGATTTATAATAATCAAGCGACATTGTTTTTTCTCCTTTGTTTTCTTTGTTTTATAATATTTATCGGTTTAAAAATCAAATCCTGCATTAATAATAACACTTATATGGAAATAAGTACATAACAAAAAATGAAAAAATTCACTCTGCACATATACAGAAACTGCAAATTTCACCCGGCAGAGAAAAACATAATATAATATATAAAAAACACTTGATTTTCCTTTTAGTTTATATTATAATATTTAGGCTATCAAGTTAAGGGGTATTCCCCCGAAAAGAACAAAGATACTTTATTTTGGTCATGCAGCAGTGGGTTCTGTGCGACAGTACACTGTGAACCATGTCAGGCGGGGAACCGAGCAGCATTAAGCAATTCGTCTGTGCGACACAGGTCAGCCTGCTGCTGTATGACCAAGGGAAAGTATCTTTTTTTAAACTAAGGATAAACTGAACAGGGAGGCGAAAGAATGTATCAGGTATTATACAGAAAATACAGACCCAAGGTCTTTTCCGACGTTGTGGGTCAGGAGCATATTACCACTACTCTTGCAAAGGAAATTGAAACAGGTAAGCTTTCTCATGCCTATCTTTTCACCGGCTCAAGAGGTACAGGTAAAACCACCTGCGCAAAAATTCTTTCAAAGGCTGTCAACTGCCTTCATCCCGTGAACGGAAATCCCTGCAACGAATGCGAGGTATGTCAGGGCATCGAATCGGGGGCAATTTTAGATATCGCCGAAATCGACGCCGCAAGCAACAACGGTGTTGACAACATCCGTGACATCCGTGAAGAGATTAACTTCACTCCTGCCTCCTGCAAATACCGTGTATATATCATCGACGAGGTTCATATGCTTTCTATCGGTGCGTTCAATGCACTTCTGAAAACTCTTGAGGAGCCTCCCTCACACGTTAAATTCATTCTTGCCACCACCGAGGTGCATAAGCTTCCCGTCACCATCCTTTCCCGCTGTCAGCGCTTTGACTTCCGCCGTGTGACACCCGAAGCAATGGCAAAGAGAATGAACTATATTGCCTCTCAGGAAGGCTTCACCGTAACCGAAGAAGCTCTTTCACTTATTTCAAGAATTGCCGACGGCGGTATGCGCGATGCACTTTCTCTTCTTGACCAGTGCACAGGCCACGGTGACACCATTGATGCCGACCTCGTTTGCTCCGTGGCAGGTATGACGGGCAGAGACCATCTTTTTGCTCTTGCCTCATCAGTAAATGAAAAGGATTCAGCAAAGGCTCTAGAGCTTATCAGCGACCTTCACGGAAAAAGCTGTGATATGGAAAGACTTTGCTCGGATATGATAAACCACTTCCGCAACCTTATGATTGTAAAGACAGTCAGAAGTGCAGAAAGCCTTTTGGTCTGCACCGCCGACGAGCTGCAGCAATATAAAGACCAGAGCGGAAATATCACTCTCGAAAATATCCTCTACTGCATTTCTCTTTTGCAGGAGGCTATGGCAAACATCAAAAGAGGCGTAAACAGAAGAACGGAAATGGAAATGACCTTTATAAAGCTTTCCACTCCCTCTCTTACCGCCGACAGCGAAAACCTTTTAAGACGGATTGCCGAGTTAGAAAACAAAATCAAAAACGGCAATTTCACCGTTTCTTCTGCGGCAGCACCCGTAAAGGAAGCTCCGAAGGAAGAGCAAAAAAAAGAAACGCCTGATAAAAGGGAAGAATCTGCCCCTATTCCTGAGCAAGCCGTTCCCTTTCAGGAAAGTGCGCCATCCCCTGCTGAAGGAGCACCGGGAGCCGAAGAAGAGCTTCCCTGGGCAGAGGTTATGCAGGAGCTAACAACAATCAATATGCCCTTATGGGGTGTTCTGAACGGCTCATCGGCAGTCATCCAGGGTGATTTTGTTCTTATCAAGAGTGACAATCCGACTCTCAAGGACTTCATTAAAACCGGAACAAATGCGAGGGACATAAAAACTGCCGTAAAAAATGTTATGGGCAGAGCCTATCGTCTCGGTCTTTACAATGCCTCAGCGGCAGCGGGCAACGCTCCCGCCGCACCGAAAAAGGACCCTCTTGAAAATCTTGTCAGCCGAGCAAGAGGTATGGGCATAAATGTTGACGTAAATGATTGATTATTATATAATCAAAAAGATAAAACTATTAAAGGAGATTTAAAAATGAAAGCAAGAATCCCCGGCGGCATGAATGGCGGCCAGATGAATATGATGAAAAAAATCCAGGAAATGCAGGCACAGCTTGAACAGAAGCAGTCAGAAATCGAAGCAAGCGAATTCACTGCATCTGCAGGCGGCGGAGCAGTTGAAGTAACTGTTTCAGGCGCTCACGAGGTTAAGGACATCAAGCTTCAGCCCGATGTTGTTGATCCCGAAGATATCGAAATGCTTTCCGACCTTATTATTGCTGCAACAAACGAAGCAATGAGAAAGGCAGACGACGCTATGGAGCAGGCTATGAATGCTGCCAAGGGCGGTCTCAATCTTCCCTTCTGATGGCAGGCTATAATGTAGCCTCTCTTGCGAGGCTTATTGAACAGTTTGAGCGTATGCCCGGTATCGGACATAAAACAGCCCAGAGAATGGCTTTTTATGTTCTTGGCCTGAAAAAAGAAGAGGCCGAGGCTTTTTCCTCCGCCATACTTAACGCTCACGAAAAAATCAAAAAGTGTACCCGATGCTGCAATCTTGCCGAAGAGGAGCTTTGTCCCATTTGCAAAAGTGCAGGCAGAGACGAAAGCCTTGTCTGTGTGGTCGAAGACCCGAGAGATGTTATGGCTTTTGAAAGAACTCACGAATATGAGGGTACATACCACGTTCTTCACGGAGTAATTTCACCCATGAACGGTGTCGGCCCTGAGGATATTACCGTAAAGGAGCTTATTGCAAGATTTTCCGACGGCAAAATCAAGGAGGTCATTATGGCGACCAACCCCACCGTTGAAGGTGAAGCAACGGCAATGTATATTTCACGCCTTCTCAAGCCTCTCGGTGTTACTGTGTCGAGACTTGCTTACGGTGTGCCTGTTGGTGCAGACCTCGAATATGCCGACGAGGTAACTCTGACAAGGGCGCTTGAAGGCAGAAGAAGCTTGTAAAAAAATAACGCGTAGTGTGCGAAAAATACAAAATCTTCGCGTTTTACATTATATAAAGAAAGGTGGTGCCTTGTATGGCAACAGTACAGCAGGACGAAAGACAAATTATCGCGCAGAATAAAAAAGCAAGGCACGACTATTTTGTTCTGGAAACCTATGAAGCAGGAATCGAGCTTTTCGGCACAGAGGTAAAATCTATCCGTAAGGGCAAAATCAACCTCAAGGATTCCTGGTGCAGCATTGAAAATGGTGAAATCTTTGTCAACGGAATGCACATCAGTCATTATGAGCAGGGTAATATCTTTAACCGTGACCCTATGCGTGTAAAACGTCTTCTTATGCACAAAAGAGAAATCAACCGACTTTTAGGTGTCACCAAGCAGCAGGGACTTACCCTCATACCTCTTTTTGTTTATTTTCTCAATGGCAGAGCCAAGCTTGAAATTGGTCTTTGCAAAGGTAAAAAGAATTACGACAAACGAGAAACTATGGCAAAGAGAGACGCTCAGAGAGATATGGAAAGAGCAGCAAAAAACAGGTAAAAGTTACATTTGAAAATAGAATTCTGCTGTGCTATAATACAGCAGAAGGCTTTAAAATCTATACGGGGATGAAAGGATTTCGACGGGGGTTTTGAAGCACGATAAGCGGGTAGCGCTGTGGCAATCGCTTTAAAAGGTCACAAACTTAAAAATAACTGACAACAATACAGTTTTAAAGGCTGCTTAAGCGGCCCGTCTTGGTTAAGAGTACTGCGGCTTAACTAAAGGCGTCGATCAGCAGTGAACGTGAACGGCAAAGCATCCTCGTATGCCGTCACGCATCAGAGGATACTAAATTCTCAAGCCTGTCCTTCGGCGTGAGAATGAGGGAATGCTAAAAGACTGACTGCACCCGGAGAAAGTTGTGTGAATGGATTTTCGGACGCGGTTTCGATTACCGCCATCTCCACCAAACGAAAGTCAGACGAACACTTACTACTTCTTCACAGGCGGCTTCGCAGTGAAAGTGGAAATCTGACAGAACAGAAAAAACCAAGGTTAGAAATAGCCTTGGTTTTTTTGCACGGTTATTAATTTGCTTTGTGATTATCCGTTGACGGCATTGTCAAGTGAGCCGGGATTTTCGTTTGTAAGATTAACAAGGAACTTGAGCATTGCTGTGAGCCAGCGGAAGAAAGCCATAAGCCTTGTAACTACTGAAGGCTTATGTGTTTTTGTGTCTTCTGAGGTGTCGTTCCAGTTGCTTACGTTTGCGTTTTCTTCGGTCATCTTTTCAACTCTTGACGTTTCGGCATCTTCACGGCCTGTGTCGGGATCAATTTCACCTGTGCCGGGGATACGGACAACGAACCGGGGAAGGTCGGGGTCTGAATTTACAGTGAAGTTGTCATTAGCGGCAAAAGCCTCAAGAACCTTATAGTCATAAGCCCATGCGTTGTGAGGCATATTCTTTTCGTACCATACGGAATCCTTGAAAAGACTTGTTGAAGCATCAATCTGCTTGTCGGGTGAGATGTATTTGTCGGTTCCGTTTGCAACGGCAGCCTGAATGTAAGAATCGGGAAGCACGTCGTATACACTCTTGGCAACTGTTGCACCGAAGGAAGCGTGCTCAAGATCTGCCATTTCGTCGGAAAGCTGATCCTGACTCTTTACAAAGGGATACATCTGAACTCCGTATTTGGCTGTTGCACCGAAGTGTATGCCTTTTTCCTGACAAGCCTTGATGATATCTTCCTTGCAATTACCCGTCTGATTAAAGTAGTCCTCGATCTTTGCGATAACGCCTGCATATTTTGTGCGGTATTCACTGCCCTCGGGACCGAATACAAAGTTGATTGCTTCGTTAAGACGTTCGGGCTGAATTATTGTCCAGTAGCCGGGCATTGTGCCGTAGAAGGCGATGACGAGCATGGGAACAAGAACTTCATATACCTTTTGGTAAATATCGTCAAGTGTCTGACCGAGCATATCAACAATACCGAGCTGTACAAAAAGATCAAGTGTTGTAACAATTACCTCATTGATAACGGGAGAAGCATCAATCATACCGGCAATGGTATCTGCATCAGCGTCGATATATTCGTCTGCGAATCTTTGGAGACTCTTTGCATCAACCTTGATGTCACCGCAGAAAACGTCAGTAAGAATAGCGGTGCTGTTACCGACTGTTGAGTTGAAAAATACGTTTTTGACATAACCCTCATCACCGTATTCTTCAAGGTAAGCAAGAACATAAGAACCGCCGAGACAGTTGCCTGCAAGGGTAACCTTTCTGCCGCCGTTAACCTTGCTTACGTTTTTGATATATGTGTGAAGAAGGTCAACAATTCTTACGGTTTCACCGTAGGGAATATCGTAGGGCGAAAGACGCCAGTCGTAATAGAAGGTGTAATCGGTAGCACCGTATTTAGCCTGGTATCTGCGGTCGGCATTACAGCTTGTTCTGTTTGATTTCATACTTGAAGAGCTGATGCCCGAGTTGTTGCGAGGAGAGCCGTTTTCATCAAGAATAACGTCTGCCATAATGGGTGAAAGCTCTTCATAACAAACCTTGTAGTAGTTATCCCATTTGTCCAGAAGAAGTCCCTCTGTAAGAAAGGGAATAAGAATGTTCTTTGCTGTTTCACCGATTTTTCCGTCAAAATCGCTTAAACCTATGGGCCAGATTTCTGTTTCGTTACCGTTTTCATCTCTGTTGACCAGATCAACTCCGTCGCCTCTGAGAATAACGATAGGAGTGTCGTTTGCATCCACCGCACAGGCAGCAGGTGCCATAATTGAAAGAGAGAGAATTACGGTTAGAATAAGTGCAATAAACTTTTTCATTATATTTACCTCCGCTTTTTTTATCAATTAATTATATCATAGGTTTATACATTATTTCAATAATACTGTTAAAAAACATTTAACAATATTAAGAAAAATTAATAGTATTATCTGCAAAAAAACACAGACCTCCTTGTAAAATGGTATTACCAAATACAAGGAGGTCATTTTTATTTTAAGAAATTACTGCTTAGCGCCCTTGTCAAACTTTTCGAGCACCTTGACACTTGCTGCAAAGCAATCTGCGAGACACTTGGGATTAAGTGCTTCGGGAGTGTCAAGTCTTGTATGATAGAAATCGGGAAGTGCATGGTTGAGAGCTGTAATACCTGTAGCACGCATACCCTCCTGAGCAAAAGCAGCTGAGTCTGTTGCACCGCCGAGAGGAGGAACAAAGCCCTTCTTGCAGGGAATATTAAGCTCTTCGCAAGCTTCCATAAAGAGGTCGCCTACATCCTTATCTGTCTTAACTGTGGAGTTAAGGTCACGGTAGTTAACCATAAGATGCTCGCACTGAGCGATTGTATCGTAGGAATAAACGAAGGTAGGAACATCCTTCATTTCGTCCTTATGCTTTGCTGCCCAAGCCTTTGCGCCACGAAGACCTGCTTCTTCAGAGCCTGTGCAGACAACACCGATTTCTGTGTTTTCAAGCTCAATTCCCTCATCCTTGAGAGCCTTGAGAATGGCAAGACCGATGTAACAGCCTGAAAGGTTGTCGTTAGCGCCGTCAACTACTCTGTTCTTGTTCCACATAAAGTAAAGGCCGAACCAGAAGGGTGCGAAAACAAGGCCGACAAGACCGAGTGTCTTTGCAAGGTCGGGATTAGCCTCAAATGCGCCTGCAAGCTTTGCAATGGCTATACCGAGAGTATAGAACGCACCGATGAAGCAAATAAACATATGAATGTCGAAGCCGAGATATGTAAACTTATACTTGAAGGGCCATTCCCATGCACCGTCGGGGTGACCGTTAAAGATAATACGGCGCTTTACTTCGCCTGTGGGCTTTTTGAAGCCGGCAACATTGTGTCCTGTCTTTTCAGCAAAGAACTTGTCGACAGTCTTTTTGTAAAGGCCGAACTGAAGCACACAGAGTAAAAGGCCGAGTGCAATAAATACAACGGAAAGCACGGGCATAAAGAAATATGAGATAAGTGCGAGGAAGCAGCAGGAAATTGTGAAATAAATCCAGCCAAAGAAGGAACCGGGATTTTCCTTGAAGCCCTCAACCTCTACTCTTTCACAGCCGAGCTCTTTAAGGGTTTCTCCGATGTATTCGCAACCAAGCTTTTCGCCCTCTGAACCGGGACCACGCTTAGGTAACTTTGTGCAGATATGAGTGATTTCATCAACCATAAACTGCGCATATTTGTCTTTTTTGTCAATAATGCTTTGTAAGTTCATTTTTATTCTCCTTTTCAATATGTTAACATTATGATTTTACCACATATAGCAACAATTTTTATTAAAAATTTGTTAACTGTTAACAGTGTTTAGCTTTATTCTGCGGTAACGGCAACCATTTTTCTGAATTGTCTGGCCTTATGAAGATAGATCAGAATAAGCGGTATATCTGCAAGAAGCCAGGCAGCCGGTCCCGCATAGCAGACAGCATCAAAGCCCAGTGCGGGAGTAAGAATAAAAGCAATCGAAAGACGGCCGAAAAATTCACCGAGTCCTGCCACAGAGTTTGCATAGGTAAAGCCAAGGCCCTGAAGGGTATTACGCATTACGAAAAGAACGGCAACAAGGCTGTAGCATTGCGCAATGGCAAGAATATATCTTGATGCCGCCGCCATAATTTCCGGGTTTTCTTCCGTAAGAAAGAGCGATACAACGGGCTTTCCTATAGTGAAAAGAATGAGGCTCATCGCTACGGAAATGCAGATATTAAGCATAAATATTTTTTTGACAGAGGTCAGAATTCTTTCGTAATTCCTTGCCCCGTAATTCTGTCCCACAAAGGTCTGGTTGGCAACACCGAGACCTGACATAGGTATATTCGTCAGCTGCTCTACCCTTCCTGCGGCAGTAAAGCCGGCAATAACAGATGTGCCGAAGGAATTAACAACACTTTGAAGACACATTGAGCCAACGGAGGTTACGGTGAATTGCAGAGAAACGGGAATGCCAAGCTTAATCTGCCTCCAGGCTGTATGAATATCTATTCGTAAATCCTCTTTTTTGATGTTCACCTGCTTGTTGAACCTCATAACGTATAGTCCGTTCAGACTGCATGCCACCATATGAGAAATAAGAGTCGCCACGGCTGCGCCCTCAACACCCCAATGAAACTCTTTAACAAAAAGCAGGTCAAGGAAGAAATTGACCACTACACTGACACAAAAGAAAAAGAGCGGCTTTTTACTCTCTCCGACACTTCGTGAAATGGCGGTAAAATTGTTTGACAGCATCTGAAAGGGTATACCGTAATAAAGAACGTTTACATAAGCTGAGGCAAGACCGATAATTTCATCGGGAGTACCTATCAGACGAAGCAGAGGACCCGAAAGAATATGAGAGGTCACCACAAGCACAAGACCGATAACAAAAGCGAGACTTATGCTTCCGCCGGCATAATGGGCGAGCTTTTTCTTATCTCCCTCACCGAAGGCGTGAGCAACGGGAATAGAAAAACCACTGGTCAGCCCTAATGCCGCACCGACGATAAAGGAGCCGATGGGACCGACGGAGCCGACGGCAGCAAGCGCATCGGAGGAAACATATCTGCCGACTATTATATTATCAACAAGGCTGTAATTATACTGCAGCATCGAGGAAGCCATAATGGGCAGTGCAAAACGGATAACGCTTCTGAGAGGACTTCCCGAGAGCATATCAACAGAATGTTTTTTCATAGTAAATTCACTTTCCAAAACAAATAATCATTAAGATTATACTGCGGTTTCTCACCTTGTCAAGATAAATTATAAATTTTAATAAATGCAGATAGCACCGTTATCTCCTACACACAAAAAGGACAGGTTATCAGCCTGTCCTTTTATGATTATTCTTATTTAACCTTTACATTCTTAACCGCACTGTAAGCACCGAAAAATTTCTTTCCGTCGACAGTCTTGTATGCTCGGACCTTTACATAATACTTCTTGCCCTTTTTGAGCTTTTTGACAGTTGTTTTCTTGGTCTTGGCACTCTTGATTGTAGCCTTTTTGGTTGTCTTTGAGGTGAACTTCTTTGAGGTTGAATAAAGCACCTCATAGCCTGTAGCACCGCTGACGGTTTTCCATATGGCGGTGAGTTGTTTTTTGCCTGCTGTGAGCTTAGATAATACAGGAGCTTTGGTTTTTGTAGCTGTTTCCAAAGCAGCAGAGTATTTGCCCCATACTGTCTTTTTGCCGTTCTTTTTAAATGCTCTGACCTTGAATTTATAAGCGGTACCTGCCTTAAGCTTACTAATCTTAAGGCTTGTCTTTGTTACATCCTTGAATTTTTCATACTTCTTTGTCTTTGAATTGTACTTATATACTCTGTAACCTTCCGCATCGGCTACTTTATTCCATTTCAGTGTAATAGTTGTTGTAGTTTGTGTAGCTGAAAGCTTTTTGACCGTGCCTACTGTAATTTCAGCTTTAGCTGACTGTTTATAATGAACTACTCTTCCTACAAGTGCATCTTTCCATTTTGACGGAGCTTTGGAAGCATCCGTGTAAATCTCAGCCGAACAAAAACCAAATGCGGTTTCCTTTAATGTTTCCACGGTCTTCGGCACAAATACCTTCGGTAAATCAGCATCATAAAAAGCCCAGTCTGTTACAATTCTTACAGTAGACGGTATTACATATTCGTCTACTATTTTTCCTTGTGGGTATTTAATCAAGGTTGTTTTGTCTTTACTGAAAACTACTCCGTCTATGCTACAAATATAGGGATTGCTTGCGTCAACAGAAAATTCCTTCAGTTCCCAGCATCCGAGTAATGATCCTACACTTTCAACGTTATTAGGTATACTTACTGATTGTAATTTATGGCAATTTTCGATACTTGTGTTGCTTATATTCTTTAATTTACCTTTATTAATTACAACAGTTTTTAAGGCGTAACATTCTTCAATACCTTGGTCTTCAATTTCCTTGATACTGCCGGGTATTACAAGCTTTTGTAATTTATCAGCTTGTAAAAAAGCATACCTACCAATTACCGTTACAGGTTTGCCATTAATTTCAGACGGAATAGTATAGTTTTTCTCTTCCCCATGATACTTTGTAATTTTTAACGTGTTATCATCTAAAATGATGTAATTCAAAGAACCCTTTGAATACTCCTTCTCTTCCGCTGCGTAAGACTGAACTGCAAACATACATAAAAAAGTAAAAATGCACATTGCAAACATAATAAAACTTTTTTTCTTCATAACTTTTCCTCCTTTTATTATAAGAAAGCTTAAAATAAATATATATGACATAAGAATATCTTATCTCTGACTTCATACTAACATAACAAGAAAAAGAAATCAACCGAAGAAAATAAAGTTTGTTAAATGTGCACACAAACTTTTATCTGTATTACAGATAAAACATAAATATCTTGAATACAGATATTTATAATATTTTCAGGTGATGAAATATGATTTTCAAAAATATCCGTGCCTTAAGAGAGGACAGAGATATAAAACAAAGGGAAATCGCTGAATATCTTGGCGTATCGCAGAACACTTATTCACAATACGAAACGGGAGTTATTGCTTTTACCGACCAAATTCTTCTAAAGCTTGCGGACTTTTACGGTGTCAGCGTAGACTATCTTATGGACAGAACAAACAATCCTCAACCATATAAATAAATACAAGAGCCGAGCGTTATGCCCGGCTTAATTTTTACCTAAAAAAGAAAACAGCCTACTTTCGTAGACTGTCTGATGTACCTTCAAAACTAAACAAAGGAAGCAAAGAGAGGAAGTAGTACTTAACTTGAACCAAGGAATATGGTCAAGCCCTCGACCTATTAGTATTGCCTAGCTGAATGCATCACTGCACTTACACATGCAACCTATCAACCTCATAGTCCTTGAGGGGTCTTACTAGCTTATGCTATGGGATATCTTATCTTGGAGATGGCTTCACGCTTAGATGCTTTCAGCGTTTATCCAATCCGCACTTAGTTGCCCAGCTGTACC
>JAZUMO010000030.1:0-43120 GCA_045603665.1 Acutalibacteraceae bacterium | reverse complement strand
CCGAAGAAACAGGAACTCTCATCCGCTTCAAGCCCGACCCGGAAATATTCCAGGAAACAACCGTTTATGATTTTGAAACTCTCGAGAGAAGACTCCGTGAATCGGCTTTTCTCAATGCGGGTCTTTCAATCAAGCTGACCGACAGCAGAGACCCCGAAAACATAATCGAGAGAGTTTATTGCTACGAAGGCGGTCTTTCTTCGTTTGCGGATTATCTGACAGGCGTCAGAGGTCTTGCACCCCTCCACGAAAAGCCCGTTCATTTCTCTGCAGTCAAAGACGATAAATATGCAGAGGTTGCTCTGCTTTATAATGACAGCTATAACGAACTCGTTCTTTCGTTTGCAAACAACGTCCGCACCGAGGACGGAGGTACTCACGAAACGGGCTTCAAAATGGCTCTCACAAGAGTGTTCAACGATTACGGCAAGAAATACGGCATTCTCAAGGATGGCGATAAAAAGCTTTCGGGTGACGATGTCCGTGAAGGTCTTACCGCAATCATTTCAGTAAAAATAACAGAGGCTCAGTTTGAAGGACAGACCAAGAGCAAGCTCGGTAATACCGATGTTCAGACAATGGTCAATGCCATGGTCTATGACAAGCTGATGACCTATTTCGAAGAGAACCCCTCAATCGCAAAGGCAATTTTCTCAAAGGCGCTCGATGCTTCAAGAGCAAGAGAGGCTGCAAGAAAGGCGAGAGACCTTGCAAGAAGAAAATCCGTTCTTGAGGGTAACTCGCTTCCCGGTAAGCTTGCAGACTGCACCGAAAAGCAGGCTGAGGGCACCGAAATTTACATCGTAGAGGGTGACTCTGCGGGCGGGTCTGCAAAGGAAGGCAGAGACAGAACTTATCAGGCAATTCTTCCTCTCTGGGGCAAGATGCTCAACGTTGAAAAGGCAAGACTTGACCGTGTTATCGGCAACGACAAGCTCCAGCCCGTTGTTACCGCACTCGGCACGGGCATAGGCGATGATTTTGATATCAGCAAAATCCGCTACGAAAAAGTTGTTATCATGGCCGATGCCGACGTTGACGGTGCTCACATCAGAGTTTTGCTTCTTACATTCTTCTTCCGTTATATGAGACCTCTTATTGAGGAGGGCCATGTTTATCTTGCTCAGCCTCCTCTGTTCAAGGTCAGCAAGGGAAAGAAATTCGCTTATGCTTTCTCGGACGAAGAGCGTGATCAGAAAATTGAGGAATTCGGCGGCAGCTGCGATATTCAGAGATATAAAGGTCTTGGTGAAATGGACCCCGAGCAGCTCTGGGAAACCACTATGGACCCCGCAACAAGAGTTATGCTCCGAGTAACTCTTGCGGATGCCATGGAAGCGGATGAAACCTTCTCCATTCTTATGGGTGACAAGGTTGAGCCCCGCCGTGACTTTATTGAAAAGAACGCTAAGTATGTTCAGAATCTCGACGTTTAAGGATTTGATAAAATGACACCTTACGGTATTGTTTATAAAGATACGGCAGCTGCTTTCAATGAAGGTGCAGAGATATGGCGTAAAAAATCAGGATTTATAAATAAGAAATATTTTATTATAGCTTTGATTCTCATATCACTTTCGGTTGTTGCCGTAAATGCTGTTATATTCTTTTTTCGTGAAGATAAGGAATTTTATTCTTTTGCCACAATTTTCCTAACAATTATGGAAATTATTTCTGTTTACTTTCTTTTAAGGTCAAATTTAAGAAAAAATGTGAAAAAGATATTTGACACAACAGAAAAAAAAGGACTTAAGCAAACTGTTTTAAGAGAAAATGATATTGAATTTTCTACTCCCTACAGTAAATCAAATTATTTTTATGAAGAAATTGAGATGGTTATCGAAGGTATAAATTCAATCAATATCATTGTTGAAGAAGGAAATCTTCCCGTCTGTATTTCAAAAAGCGGTGTTGTCAAAGGTGAAGCAGAAGCCTTCAGTCTTATCCTCAAGGAAAAAATGAAGGAAAAATATTTTTATGAAAATACAGTAGGGGGGAAGAAAATATGAAATATTTTTCATTAAGCTTTATCCCCGAAAGAAATGACGTAAATAAAAAAGCTATTTTAATAAGCATACTTTTCGGTAATGAAAAAAGTAAAATGCTTTCAGATCTTTTGTTTACGTGTGCTTTTATTGTTATCGGATTCCTTTCCGGTCAGTATGAAATTATTTTTTATGCTTTTTTATCCTTTATTCTTATTCCGAGAATTGTAGCTATTATAACTGTTTTTTCACAAATAAAGTATAATAATGAATCTCAGCTTGCCCGACGTCCCGTAACCGTTGATTTTTACGGTGACCATATTGTATATATCTTCGGAAGCACAGAAAGATTCAAAGGTAGCTTTGAAAGGCATTATGCTTTCAGCGATGTAACAAGTGTTATTGACAGCAGCAGGGCAATCGCTTTTTCCTTCGGTGAAAATGAATCGGTTGTTATTCCCAAAAGAATTCTTGACAGTGAAAAAAGTCAGATGATAGGAAATCTTATAGAAAATCTTTTTAAAAGCAAATATATTAAAGTTGATATTTAAGGATATATAACCAAAAAATTATAAAAATGGTGATAACATGGAAAATTTGAATTATGAAAATCAAACGATAATTGACGTTGACCTTAACAGAGAAATGAGAAAGTCATTTCTTGATTATTCAATGTCGGTTATTACCTCCCGTGCACTTCCTGATGTAAGAGACGGTCTTAAACCCGTTCACCGCCGTATTCTTTATACGATGCATGAAAACGGACTTTATCCCGAAAAGGCATACCGTAAGTGTGCCGATACCGTCGGTTCTGTTCTCGGCTCATACCATCCTCACGGTGATGCATCGGTTTATGATGCAATGGTAAGACTTGCACAGAAATTCTCAACAAGATATATTCTCGTTGACGGTCACGGTAACTTCGGCTCCGTTGACGGTGACCCCCCGGCTGCTTACCGTTATACCGAAAGTAAAATGAGCAAGCTTTCAATGGAAATGCTTACGGACATTGATAAGGAAACCGTTGATTTTGCTCCCAACTATGATGACCGTCTTAAGGAGCCCACAGTTTTACCCTCCCGTTTTCCGAATATTCTCGTAAACGGCTCAACGGGTATTGCTGTCGGTATGGCAACCAATATTCCTCCTCACAATTTAGGTGAGGTTATTGACGGTATGTGCTATTATATCGACAATCCCGATGCAGAGCTTGACGATCTTATGCAGTTTATCAAGGGTCCTGACTTCCCCACAGCAGGTATTGTTATGGGCAGAAGCGGTATCAGAGCTGCCTATGGTACAGGCCGTGGTAAAATCATCGTAAGAGCAAGAGCTGAAATTGTCGAGGGTAAAAACGGCAGATTTCAGATTGTTGTTACCGAGCTTCCTTATCAGGTCAATAAAAGAAGACTTATTGAAGCTATGGCTGACCTTGTCAAGGATAAGAAAATCGAAGGTATTTCCGATATCAATGACTATTCAAACAGAGAGGGAATGCGTCTTGTTGTTGACCTTAAAAGAGATGCTAATCCTCAGGTTGTTCTCAATCAGCTTTATTCCTTCACACAGCTTCAGATTTCTTACGGTATAATCCTTCTTGCCCTCGTTGGCGGTGAGCCTAAAATTCTTACTCTCAAACAGATTCTTGACCATTATATCAGGCATCAGGAGGAGGTTATCGTAAGAAGAACAAGATATGACCTTCGTAAGGCTGAGGAAAGAAAGCATATTCTTGACGGTCTTATGATCGCTCTCGATTTCATTGATGAGGTTATTAAAATTCTCCGTGCGTCAAAGGACCAGGCTTCAGGTAAGCTTGCTCTTATTGAGCGCTTCGGTCTTACTGAAATTCAGGCTGATGCCATCGTTAAGATGAGACTCGGACAGTTGACCGGTCTTGAAAGAACAAAGATTGAAGAGGAGCTTGCCGCACTCAAGGAAAAAATTGCAGAGTTTATGGAAATTCTTGCTTCTGAAGGCAAGGTTCTCGAGCTTGTCAAGAGCGAGGCTATGGCTATAAGAGACCGTTTCACTGACGAAAGAAGAACAGAGATTACCACAATCAGCGGTGAGGTTGACATCGAATCCCTCATTCCCGAGGAGCAGTGTGTTTATACTCTTACCACTCTCGGTTATATCAAGCGTCAGCCTGTCGAATCCTATTCTATCCAGAACAGAGGCGGCAGAGGCGTAAAGGGTATGACAAGAAGAGAAGAGGATGTTGCAGAGACAATGTTTACCTGTTCAAGCCACGATTATATTATGTTCTTTACCACCTACGGAAAAACCTACCGTCTTAAGGGCTATGAAATTCCCGAGGGCAGTAAGCAGAGTAAGGGAATGAATATCGTTAACCTTCTGCCTCTTGAGGGTGATGAAAAGGTAAGCTCGATGATCAGAGTTCCCGATTTTGGCGGCGAAGAAATCAAATATCTTTGCATGGTTACACGAAAGGGTATTATCAAGAGAACTGACCTTGAGCAGTACAGAAATATCCGTAAAAACGGTATCATTGCTATTAATCTTGATGAATATGATGAGCTTGCCTGGGTAAGACTAACCGACGGTAATGATGATATTCTTATCGCAACGAGAAACGGTATGTCTATCCGCTTCAATGAAAACGACTGCCGTCCCATCGGCAGAACAGCCCGCGGCGTAAAGGCCATTGACCTTAAGGAAGATGATGAAGTAGTCGGCATGTGTATCATCGGTGAAAATCAGGATGATTCAATGAAGATTCTTACCATCGCCGAATCCGGTCTCGGACGACTCAGTGAATTCAGCGAATACCGCATCCAGTCAAGAGCCGGTAAGGGTGTTCTCAACTACCATATCGAAAAATACGGTAAGGTTGCAGCAGTTGCCAATGTTTATGAGGGTGACGACGTTATCCTTATTTCCTCCGACGGTATTATAATAAGAATGTCCGCTTCCCAGATCAACACAGTTTCCCGTACATCAAAGGGTGTACGTGTAATGAAACTTTCTGAAAACGAAAAGGTTGTTTCAGCTATTGCAGTACGTGAAGTCGAAGAAAAGAAGGAAGATTCTGAAGAAGCAACAGAAAATACTCAGGAAGCAGAGGACAATACAGAAGAATAATATAATGGGGGAGTTTATCTCCCCCTTAAAGTGATTTTATACGTGCTAAAAAGAAAGAAGTGAAACAATGGAAAAGAATAAAAAACAAAAAAAATCAAATCCGATTGCGGCATTTCTTTGGAAAAACAAAAGAAGAAGAGCGAAAAACTTTTATTTTATGCTGACTGTTTTTGTCGTTATTTTTGCTGTGGCTATGGCTTTCATCAATGAAAAGCTGGAGCTTATAGACACAGGTGACAATCCTGATGTTCAGGTTACACAGCCTATTTACGATGAAGAAGAAAAAGAGATTATGTCTGCTATTGACAGCGCAAGCTCTCTTAACGATTATCTTTATCAGTGGGCAAATAACAGCGGTACTCTTTATTCAAGTAAAAATGTTCTTAATGTACTTCTGGTCGGTCTTGATTCCCGTGATGCCCTCGAAAACGGAGGACGCTCAGACTCTCTTATTTTGGTATCTCTTAATAAGAAGACCAGAAAAATCAATATGACCTCATTTTTCCGTGATACCTGGTGTTATATGAATATCGGTGGAGAGGATAGATATGCAAAGCTTAATTCCTCTTATTTTTACGGAGGCTCAGTAGCGCTTATTGATACTCTTGAAAGAAACTTTAAAATTGATATTGACCATTATGTTGCGGTTGACTTTTCTTCCTTTGTCGATATTATCGACGCTCTCGGCGGTATTACAGTTGAAGTTCAGGAATATGAGGCAAATTATATCAACCGTACAACCAAGCACACCATTGAAAGCGGCCCTGCCGTAACTCTCAACGGTGCTGAGGCTCTGGTTTTTGCCCGTATAAGAAAAAGTGACTCCGACAGTGACGTAAGCCGTACCAGAAGACAGAGGCAGGTTATTGAATCCTTTATTAAAAGTGCAACTAATGCCTCTCTTTCTCAGCTTAACGATGCTCTCGATATGCTCTTTAAGTATGTAAAGACAGATATGACCAAAATGCAGCTTTTATCCTACGGAACACAGGCTGTGACAAACGGTTGGGTCACTTATGATATTGAACAGTTTACCTTAAGTGATTCTGATGTCTTTACCACAGGCTATGTGGGAAGTAATGCTGTTGTATTTATGGATTTCCCTCTTGCGGCACAAAGAGTACAGACTGCCGTTTACGGAGACAGTAATGTTGAGCTTCCTGACGACAGAGTAAAGCTGTTTTCACTTATCAAAAGATTCACATAAGGAGTTATTATAATGAATATAGAAGTAGGCACTAAGCACGAGGTTAAAATAAAGGTTACAGACGGGGTTACGGCAGCTACAATGCGCAGCGGCTCCCTGCCCGTTTTTGCCACACCCTTTATGGTTGCTCTTATGGAGCAGGCTGCAAGTGAGCTTTGCGATAAATATGTTGAAGAGGGTATTTCTACTGTAGGCACTGCCCTTAATATTCAGCATCTTGCCGCAACAGCTGTAGGTGCTGAGGTAAAAGCAATTGCAACCGTTACCTCCTGCAACGGAAGAAAGGTTACCTTTGATGTGGAGGCATATGATAATGCAGGTCTCATAGGTAAGGGTACCCATGAAAGATTCAGCGTAAAAATTGATAAGTTTATGCTGAAGGCTGAAGAAAGAAGAAATATTTCAGCTGAGTAAATTAATACTGAAAGGAAAGCCGATTTGTTTAAAAAAATAAATCGGCTGAGTTTTCTATGAGAAGCTATGATTATGTAATTTTTGATTTTGACGGAACAGTCGTAGATACAGGTGAGGGGATACTGAAAAGTCTGCAGTATTCCTTTAAAGAGATGGGCAGAGAGGTGCCCTCTCTTGATGACCTTAAAAAATTCATCGGTCCCCCTATTCATTACAGCTATACCACCTATTACGGTGTCAGCGAGGAAGAGGTAGGTATGTATATTAAAAAGTACCGTGAACGCTACAGAGCTAAGGGAATTTATGAGTGTGAGCTTTATAAGGGCTTTCCCGAAATTCTTGACTCTTTGCGCGAAAAGGGAATCAGGGTCGGCATTGCATCCTCAAAGCCTGAAAGTCTGATTTATGATGTTGCTAATTATTTGGATGTTACGGATAAATTCGATGCTATTGTAGGAGTACAGCTTGATGACAGTAACCATAGCTCTAAAACAGGCCTTGTTCTTGAGTCGATGAAAAAATTAGGTGCCGAGGACAAGAAAAAAGTTCTTATGGTCGGTGACCGATGCTATGATATTGACGGAGCAGCCGGTGCACAGGTTGATTCCTGCGGTGTGCTCTGGGGATACGGTGACGAAAAGGAATTTAAGGAGCATAATGCGACTTATATTGTTTCGGACACGGATGAGCTGTTAAAATTAGTATTATAATTATAATATAGAAAAATAAACCATATAAAAAGTGAATATTATTCACAAATGGTTTTCTGTTGAATAGAAATTTCTTTAACGATGCGAAAGGTCATAAACAATATTTCCATTCAACAGAAACGAATGAAAAACCCTTATATTTTTCCACACAATATACAATCGGCTGTGGAAACTTTTCGACTTTTAAAAACCAAAAAGGAAGAGAATTCGATGGAATATTTTGCAAAGGAATATGACATAATTGTAATCGGTGCGGGACATGCGGGAATTGAAGCAGGTCTTGCTGCCGCACGTCTTGGAACGCAGGTCGGTGTTTTTACAATTAATATGGACTGGGTCGGCAATATGCCCTGCAATCCGTCAATCGGCGGAACATCAAAGGGACATCTTGTCCGTGAAATTGATGCACTCGGCGGCGAGATGGGTAAGGCAGCCGATGCCAACACTCTCCAAAGCCGCATTCTTAATCTCGGTAAGGGACCTGCTGTTCATTCCCTCCGTGCACAGATTGACCGACGCCGTTACAGTGAATATATGAAGTATGTGATGGAAAAGCAGGAAAACCTTGAGCTTGTTCAGGCTGAGATTATATCTATTATCAAAAAGGATGATCTCTGGCAGGTTAAAACAAAGCTTGAAGCTCTTTATAATGCGAAATGCGTTATTCTTGCCACAGGCACCTTCCTCGGCGGCAGAATATATGTCGGTGATGTTGCTTACGACGGAGGGCCTGACGGAATGTTTGCCTCCACAGAACTTGCGGCTTCCCTTAATGAATTGGGTGTAAAGACCCGCCGTTTCAAGACGGGTACTCCCTCACGTGTCAACAGAAGAAGCGTGGACTTCACCAATCTTGAAATCCAGAACGGTGACGACGTTGTCGTGCCCTTTTCCTTTGACGGAGAATACATTCCCGAAAACAAGCTCCCCTGCTATATAACATATACCAACGAGGAAACGAAGCAGGTAATTCTCGATAATATTCACCGTTCTCCCCTTTACAGCGGAAAGATTGACGGTGTAGGGCCGAGATATTGCCCCTCGATTGAGGATAAAATTGTCCGTTTCGCTGAAAAGAAAAGACATCAGCTTTTTATTGAGCCCTGCGGTGAAAATACAGAAGAAATGTATTTGCAGGGTATGTCCTCTTCTCTTCCAGAGGATGTACAGCTGAAATTTTTGAGAACAATTCCCGGCCTTGAAAACGTTCAGGTAATGAGAACCGCCTATGCAATTGAATATGACTGTGTTGACCCCACATCTCTTAAGGCAAGCCTTGAATTCAAGGATTTCGACGGACTTTACGGCGCAGGACAGTTCAACGGCTCCAGCGGTTATGAGGAGGCTGCTGCCCAGGGACTTATTGCCGGTATCAATGCCGTTCAGAAAATCAAGGGAAAAGAGCCTCTTATTCTCGACAGAGCATCATCTTATATCGGTACACTCATAGATGACCTTGTAACAAAGGGCTGTTCGGATCCTTACCGTATGATGACCTCCCGTTCCGAATACAGACTTCTTCTCCGCCAGGATAATGCAGATATAAGACTTACGGAGTACGGCTATAAGGTCGGTCTCGTCAGCGAGGAAAAAATGGCAAGGCTTACGGAAAAGCTCCGACTTATTGAAGAAGAGAAAGAGAGAATTGCTCTTGTATCCGTTCCGCCTTCAGAGGAGCTTAACAAGGTGCTTGTTTCACGTGAAACAACACCCTTAACCACAGGCTGCCGAATGATTGAGCTTATAAAAAGACCTCAGCTTGACTATGAATGTCTGAAGGACTTTGATAAAAACAGACCTGACTTTCCGAGAGAGGTTTTTGAGCAGGTTGAAATCAGCATAAAATATGAAGGCTATATTAAAAGACAAAAGGCCCAGGTTGAAGAAATGCGTAGACTTGAGGTAAGAAAGCTCGATGAAAGCCTTGATTATACAAAGGTTGTCGGTCTTCGTATGGAGGCGCAGGAAAAGCTGAATAAAATCAAGCCTGCAAACCTTGGTCAGGCATCGAGAATCAGCGGTGTAAGTCCCGCCGATATTTCGGTTTTACTTATATATCTTTCAAAAAACAAATAATGTTTCACGTGAAACAAGGTGATAATAATGGAAAATACTTTTATATCTTTAGATTTGCTAAAAGAAAAGGCTCTCGGATACGGAGTCACTTTAGACGAAAGAGCGCTTGAACGTTTTGATACATATGCCCGTTTATTGGTTGAATGGAATGAAAAAATCAATCTTACAGCAATAACTGAGCCTGACGAGATAGTCATCAAGCATTTTGTTGACTCTCTTACAGTATTCTCTGCAATTGAGCTTCCCGAGGGCGCAAGCGTTATTGATGTGGGTACAGGAGCCGGCTTCCCCGGTCTTGCAATGCTTATTGCCCGTCCCGACCTTAAAATCACTCTTATTGACAGCACCAATAAAAAGCTCAATGTTATAAGAGATATTCTTGAAAAGACAGAGCTTACGGCTAATGTTATACATATAAGAGCCGAAGAGGCAGGGCAGAACAAGGCTTTCAGAGAGCAGTTTGATTTTTCGACAGCAAGAGCTGTCTCAAATCTTAGAGATCTGTCCGAATACTGTTTGCCCTTTGTAAAGAAAAATGGCACCTTCATTTCAATGAAAAGTGCTAAGGCTGATGAAGAAATAGCCGATGCAAAGGCAGCAATAAAGCTTTTAGGCGGAGAGATAACCGATAAAAAGACCTTTGAATTAGGGGACAGCGGAGAAAGAACGATTATTTTAATCAAAAAAGTTTCGTCAACTCCTGCCAAATACCCACGCCCTTCGGCAAAAATCGCGAAATTCCCTTTAAAATAACCGAATAATATGTAGAATAACCGTATTTTTGAAAGAACGGTTTTGCTGGACAACCTTCCTGTGTCATGATATTATCTTGACATAGGGAGGTTAATTTTATGCTTATCAGTGAAAAACCGAGAACAACCGGTCAGGTATTACTCATACCAAATGAAATGATTTATCCCAATCCGAACCAACCGAGAAAAACCTTCAATCAGGAGGAGCTTGTAAATTTAGCAATCAGTATAAGAATGAATGGTATTTTACAGCCTTTGACCGTAAGAAAGATCGATAAAGGTTATGAGCTTGTAGCAGGTGAAAGAAGACTCCGTGCTTCACGGCTGGCGGGACTTATTTCTGTTCCTTGCATAGTAATAGAAGTTAATACACTTAAATCCGCAATTTTTTCCTTAATAGAAAACCTTCAGAGACAAAATCTTAATTACTTTGAAGAAGCGGTAGCAATCGAAAGGCTTATGAAGGACTTTGATATTTCTCAGGAGGATGCAGCACGAAGACTCGGCAAAGCACCGTCAACGGTTTCAAATAAGCTACGTCTTCTTACCTTACCTGAAGAGGCAAGGGAGCTTTTATTGGAAAAAGGCCTTTCCGAAAGACATGCAAGAGCGTTGCTCAGACTTGATAAAGGTGATGTTATTCCCTGTCTTGAGGTTATTATCGAAAGGAAGCTGAATGTTAGTCAGACCGAGAATTATATTAATGAGCTTCTTTCCGCTGACAGCAAGCCTAAAAGACAGACTAAAATAATGTTCAGTGATGTAAAAATCTTTCTTAATACCATAAACAATGCCGTTGATACAATGAACCGTGCCGGTATTGAGGCGGACATAAAAAGGGAGGATACGGGGGACTGCTACAGATATGTTATAGACATACCTAAAAACAAAATGTACAGACTTCCCGACAGAAAAATTCCCTCAGCGTAAGTCCGCATAACTAATTTGCTTTCATCATATCTTTCTCTTTCACACCCCACTTTGCAAAGACACCCGTTAAGGAATTCCTTGCGGGTGTTTTTGCTTTTATATGGAATGTTTCACGTGAAACAAAAAAAATCAAAAAAATAACATTTAGGTCTTTAAAAACGAGGATTTATGTGTTACAATGTTTATCTACAACGAATTTTATTAAAGAAAGGGTAGAAAAATGGGTAAAGCCATAGCTATTGTCAATCAGAAGGGCGGCGTCGGTAAGACCACAACTGCAATCAATCTAGCTGCAGCTATCGGTCATTACGGCTATAAAACCCTTTTAGTGGATGCTGATCCCCAGGGTAACGCCACAAGCGGCCTCGGTATCAATAAAAGAGATGTCAGCGAATCTACTTATGATATGATTGTAAGCGGTGTAAAAGCCGAAAATATAATTAAAAAAAGTGAATACAGCAACCTTGATGTTCTTCCGTCAAATATGAATCTTGCCGGAGCAGAGCTTGAGCTTGTTGATCTCGAAAAGAGAGAGTCAAGAATAAAAAATGCCCTTGCACCCATCAAGGAAAAATATGATTTCATAATCATTGACTGTCCGCCGTCACTGGGGCTTCTTACGGTTAATATTCTTTGTGCCGTGGACAGTGTTATTGTGCCGATTCAGTGCGAATACTATGCTCTTGAGGGGCTTTCACAGCTTATGAATACTATCCGTCAGGTAAAGAGGCTTTATAATCCTCTTATCGAGCTTGAGGGTGTTCTTCTTACAATGTATGACGGCCGACTTAACCTTACACAGCAGGTGGTAGGGGAGGTTAAAAAGTTCTTCCCTCAGAAGGTGTATGCTACGGTAATTCCCCGTAATGTGCGTCTTTCGGAGGCTCCCTCCTTCGGACAGCCGGTTTATTATTACGATAAGTCATCAAAGGGCAGTGTAGCCTATGATGAATTCACAAAAGAATTTCTAAAAAAGAATAATAGGAGACCGAGAGGTTAACTGTTTACTGCCATTATAAAAGTAAGGAGGAAAGATATGGCACCGAAGAAAAAAAGCGGTCTGGGCAAGGGACTTGATGCTCTTTTCCTTGATAATTCAACGGAAAGTCAGTCAGGCTCCGTAACACAGCTCAGCCTTAATGAAATTGAACCTAACAGAGATCAGCCGAGAAAGCACTTCGATGAAGAAGCTCTTTCTGAGCTTGCTGAAAGCATAGCAATGCACGGCGTTATTCAGCCTCTTTTGGTAAGACCGATTTCCGACGGAGGCTATCAGCTTATCGCCGGTGAAAGAAGATGGCGCGCTTCCCGTATGGCAGGTCTTACTCAGGTCCCCGTTGTTATAAGAGAAATGAGTGACAGCGAGGCTATGGAGCTTGCTCTCATAGAAAATTTACAGAGGGAGGATCTTAATCCTGTTGAAGAAGCAGAAGGCTTTAAGCTTCTTATGGATACTTACTCTCTTACCCAGGAGCAGGCAGCAGAAAGAGTCGGCAAATCCCGCCCTGCTGTGGCAAATGCTTTGAGACTCTTATCCTTGCCCGCTAAGGTTATTGCTTTGCTGAAGGAAGGAAAACTCTCGTCGGGACACGCAAGAGCTTTATTACCTCTTAAAGATGAAAAGACGATGCTTCTTCTTTGCAAAGAGATTGAGGAAAAGTATCTTTCTGTCCGTGAAACAGAGAGAATAGTTAAAAATCTTCTTTCTGAAAAGAAGGGTAAAAAAGAGAAAAAGCCGAAAAAGAGAGATCCCTATTTCGATGAATGTGAGCTTTCCATCCGTGAGGCACTCGGAAGAAAGGCAAGCATAAGCCTTTCAAAGGGTGACAAGGGAACAATAGAAATCGAGTTTTTCGGAAAAGATGACCTTAAAAAGATTTTAAAAAGCCTTGCAGGCGAATAATATAAACAGATATTTGAAAGAAGGAAAAAATAATGTTAGATATTAAGCTTATCAGAGAAAATCCCCAGAAGGTAAAGGATGCAATGAAAACAAGAAACAAGGATATGGATGCTCTTGTTGACGAAATCCTTGACATTGACAAAAAGGTAAGAGAAATCACCCAGAAGGCTGATGCACTCAAGGCAGAGCAGAATGCAGCAAGCAAGCAGATTCCTGCAATCAAAAAGCAGGGCGGAGACATCAGCGAAATTATGGCAAGAATGAATGCCATCAAGGAAGAGGTTAAGGCTCTTGATGCAGAAAGAAACGAGCTTGCCGCAAAGCAGAAGACAATGATGTATGAATTTCCCAACGTTCCTTCCGATGCGACTCCTATCGGCAAGGATGACAGCGAAAATGTTGAAATTCGCCGTTGGGGTGAGCCGAGAAATTTCGACTTTGAGCCTAAAGCACATTGGGATATCGGTGCTGATTTGGGTCTTCTTGATCCCGAAACAGCAGCAAAGGTAACAGGTGCACGCTTCCATTTCTATAAGGGTCTCGGCGCAAGACTTGAAAGATCAATTATCTCTTTCTTCCTTAACACTCATACCGAAAACGGATATACAGAGGTATTTCCTCCCTTTATGGTTAACCGTGCTTCCATGACAGGCACAGGTCAGCTTCCCAAGTTTGAAGAGGATGCCTTTAAGCTCACAAACGATTACTTCCTTATTCCTACTGCTGAGGTTCCCGTAACAAATATGCACCGCGATGAAATCATCGACGGAAGTCAGCTTCCCATTTCCTACTGTGCATATTCAGCTTGCTTCAGAGCAGAGGCAGGCTCAGCGGGCAGAGATACAAGAGGTCTTATCAGACAGCATCAGTTCAATAAGGTTGAGCTTGTTAAGTTCACAAAGCCCGAAGACAGCTATGAGGAGCTTGAAAAGCTTACAAACGATGCAGAAAGAGTTCTTCAGCTTCTCGGTCTTCCCTACCGTGTTGTTGCTCTTTCATCGGGTGATATTGGCTTCTCTTCAGCCAAAACCTATGATATTGAAGTATGGATGCCCTCTTACGGCAGATACGTTGAAATCAGCTCCTGCTCAAACTTTGAGGATTTCCAGGCAAGACGTGCTTCCATCAGATATAAAAACGGACCCAAGGATAAGGCACAGCTTGTTCATACACTTAACGGCTCAGGTGTGGCAGTCGGCAGAACAACCGCTGCAATCCTTGAAAATTACCAGAATGCAGACGGCAGCGTAACTATTCCCGAGGCACTTATTCCTTATATGGGAACAGACATTCTTAAATAAGCATAGTTTAAAAGAGGAATCTTGGGCGAGCCTTCATAAGGCTTAACATCCTTATGAAGGGTTGCCCTTCGGATACCTCTTTTTTTATATAAAATCTTGACACAGTGTAACAAATGTTATACACTGTTAAAGATGATATAAGTTTATTATATCTGTAATAATTTTATGTGGAAGGGAAAAATAATGCCTAAAGAATACAGCTGTGTAAAAAGAACAAAAAGAACCCTCGAAAGAAGCCTCGCTGAGCTTTCGAGAGAATATCCCCTTAATAAGGTTACGGTAAAAATGCTTTGTGAAAGGGCTGAAATGAGCCGAAATGCCTTTTATTTCCATTACGATGACATAAATGCTATGGTAAAAGGTATCGAAGACGGAATAATTGATGAGGTTACTGAAAAACTTGATGAATTCAAAAAGCTTGGTTTTCCGGAAAATATACTTTCCACCATTGAGGCACTTATTGATGTTTTTGACCGTAAAAGAGATTATGTTCTGATGCTTTTTGACAAAAGTTATTCAGCCAATTTCACCCAGCGTCTTTATGGTATTTTCAGCGAATTTAATTATGAATACTTTCAGCAGTATCATCCCGACATTAAAAAAAGCACTTATGAGGTTTTCTATACCTTCCTTTCAGGAGGCTTTTATGACAGTCTGAGATATTGGCTTGAAAATTCCGATGCTGTTTCAAAGCAGGATATAACAAGAATTACTTACCGATTAATCAAGCGACTGCTTCTTCCTGTTGACCCTGATCTTGATGTTTTGCTTAATAAATAAAAAATATCACCTGTTCCGATTCTGAACAGGTGATTTATTCATTCTGTAATAAGTTTTAAGACTTCGTCGGTTGTATCTGCAATAAAATCGCAGGAATATGAAATAAGGTTTTCCCGGTCACGGAAGCCCCAGGTAACACCGATGCATTTAAGATTTGCATTGTGCGCCGTTTCCACATCCACGTTACTGTCACCGACGTAAACGGTATTTTTTTTATCGGAAGAAAGCTTTTCCATTGCTTTTAAAACATTAAGCGGTGAGGGCTTTCTTTCCTTTTCTTCAGAGACACCGAAGGCTTCATCAATAAGACGGCCGAAAAATTCTTCGCAAAGACCGGCAACGGCACTGTGGAGCTTGTTTGAAACTACAGCCGTTTTTATTCCCTTGTCCTTGAGGCTTTTAAGTAAAGCCGGTATACCTTCGTAGGGAGCAGTATTGTCTCTCATATGCTCAAGATAATATTTACGGAAGCAGTCGAGACATTTTTCCTGTGTTTCGCTGTCGGTATTTTCCGGTGTGGAACGCTCCATGAGCTTTACTACTCCGTTACCGATAAAGGAACGTACCTCTTCCTTTGTTCTTTCGGGAAAGGAAAATTCCCGAAGGGCAAAGTTGACCGCATTTGTAAGGTCATCGAGAGTATCAAGGAGTGTTCCATCCAGATCAAAAATTACTGACTTATACATTATCTTACGGGCTTTGTGTCCCAGATGTCACGTGCATAATCGTTGATTGCTCTGTCAGCAGCAAAGCGGCCTGCACCGGCAATGTTCATAAGTGACATTCTGTTCCATTTTTCTCTGTCCTTCCATACCTCGTCGATTTTCTTCTGCTTTGCTCTGTAATCGGCGAAGTCAGCGAGAACCATATAGGGGTCGTGGTGGATTATGGAATTACCGATTTCGGGGAACTGCTTACCGCCGAAGCCCTGCTGAATGAATTCGATAACTCTTCTGAGTTCAGCGTTGTTATTGAAGTAGTTGATGGGTGTGTAGCCTGTTCTCTGAAGCTCAACTACATCGGGAGTCTTCATACCGAAAAGGAACATATTGTCGTCGCCGACAGCCTCGTTGATTTCAACGTTTGCACCGTCAAGAGTACCGAGAGTGAGAGCACCGTTAATCATAAGTTTCATATTACCTGTACCGCTGGCCTCAGTACCTGCAAGAGAAATCTGTTCACTGATGTCGGCAGCGGGCATAAGCTTTTCAGCCATAGTAACATTGTAATTTTCAAGGAAGACAACCTTAAGTCTGCCTCTCATATCCGGGTCATTGTTGATGAGGTCAGCAAGAGCACAGATGAGAGAGATAATCTTTTTGGCGATAAAGTAGCCAGAAGCAGCCTTTGCACCGAAAATATAGGTATGAGGAACATAATCGCCGTCGGGATTATCCTTGATTTCAAGATATCTTGCGATAATCTGGAATGCATTAAGGTGCTGACGCTTGTATTCGTGGAGACGCTTTACCTGAACGTCAAAAATTGAGTTGGGATCAAGGTCGATACCTGTCTGCTTTTTAACATAAGCGGCAAATGCCTTTTTGTTGGAAAGCTTGATTTCACCGATTTTATCGAGAACCTTTTTGTCGTCCTTGAACTTTTTGAGCTTTTCGAGCTCGTCAGCGTCATAAATGAAGCCGTCACCGATAAGCTCGGTAATGTAAGAGGTAAGCCCGGGGTTAGCCTGGCAAAGCCATCTGCGGTGAGCAATACCGTTCGTAACATTTTTGAACTTAGCGGGAGTGAGCTTGAAGTAATCGTTAAAAAGAGTATCCTTAAGAATCTGGCTGTGAAGGGCAGAAACACCGTTTACACTGTGGCAGGCAGCAACGCAAAGGTTAGCCATTCTTACAGCGCCGCCGGAAATAACGGCCATTTCTTCAACCTTGCCTGCATCGTGGGTTGTTTCCCAGATATAGCTGCGGTATCTGTTGTCGATTTCCTTGATAATTTGGTAAATACGGGGAAGAAGGCTTCTTACAAGGTCCTCGTGCCAGCATTCGAGAGCCTCCTTCATAACCGTGTGGTTAGTGTAAGCGGCAGTTTTGGTTACGATGCTCCAGGCCTCGTCCCAGCCATAACCGCATTCGTCAAGAAGAATACGCATAAGCTCAGGGATAGACATGGTGGGATGTGTATCGTTGATATGGATTGCGTTATGCTCGGCAAAGTTTTCCATTGTTCCGTGATGACGGAGATGTCTGCTTACTATATCCTGAACGGAAGCAGAAACAAGGAAATACTGCTGCTTAAGACGAAGGCTCTTACCCTCGGCGTGACCGTCAGAGGGATAAAGAATTTTGCTTATAACCTCAGCCATTGCCTGGTTTTCCATTGCAAGCATATATTTACCCTGGTCAAAATATTTCATATCAAGAGAGGGAGCCTTACTTTTCCAGAGACGGAGAACAGAAATTGCCTTACCGTCCTTACCGCTTACATACATATCGTAGGGTACGGCAAGAATGTCGGTGGTGTTTTTGTATTCAACGCTGTGGTAGTGATTATCCCAATTGTCGATAACCTCTCCGCCGAAGCGTACAGTGAAGGTGTCCTTTTCCTTCGGTCTGAGCCATACTTCACCACCGGGAAGCCAGAAATCGGGAAGCTCAGTCTGCCAACCGTCAACGAGCTTTTGCTGGAAGATACCGCATTCGTAAAGGATGCTGTAGCCCATACCGTAATAGCCCTGGGTTGCAAGACCGTCAAGGTAGCAGGCTGCGAGTCTGCCGAGGCCGCCGTTTCCGAGACCTGCATCGGGCTCACAGTCATAAAGCTTTTCGAGCTTGATGCCCATATCCTTGAGCGCAGCTTCAAAAACCTTGGTGAGGTTAAGGTTATAAAGATTATTTTTAAGTGAACGGCCCATAAGGAACTCCATACTTAAGTAATAAATCTTCTTTGATTTTTCAATGTTTTTGTCTGCTCTGAAATCGCGAAGACCCTCGTGCATAAGATCTCTTACGATAAGAGCAACTGATTTGTAGTACTGCTCGTTGGTTGCTTCGTCAACCGAAACACCGAAATAATGAGAAAGCTTTCCCGTAATTAAATCTTTTACTTGTTTCTTTGTAAGCGAGTAATTCATACAAAACCTCCAATTTAATATATGAAAATAGCTGTTATTTTTATTATTTATAGTTATTTTATACTAAATTTTCAAAAATTTCAATAGTAATAGCGAAATTATAGCATAATAAGGTAAATATATGCGGTTTTTTGTCTTTATTTTTCTAAAACGCAATAATAAAGACGTGGCTAAGCCTTATTAAGAATAAAAAAACAATTAAACTTTACATAAATGAAAATTTGTGGTATGATGAACGCGTATGTGAAGCTTTATTTTTGCCGGTTTTAAGTTTAAAATAAGGTAATATTCATATATTGTTATTAAAAGAGGAGAATAAAACAGAAACGGGTATCCGTATACTGCTGTATTGAAAAAATTTTCAGAGGGTTAAATTATGAATCATAAGAGATATGTAAGAGAAAAAATCATTCTCTACCTTTTTAAGATATTTATAACACTTGCTTTCAGCGGAAGCTTATATTATGTTTGGCTTGAATTTTACAACAAATTCATTCCTACGCCCTTTTACCGTCTGGGCAACTATTTCCTTTGTATGCTTTTCGTTGTGACATATGTTGCTTTTGTAAAGGTTTACGGCGGATTTATGGTCGGAACATCGCCGGTGGTGGATCTTATTTTTTCTCAGGTTATAGCTATAGGCTTTCTGCAGGGCTTTTGTTATGTTATTTTCTCACTTCTCAGCTATAAGCTTGTTTCACCGGTGCCCTTTATTATAATGTTCATTGCCTTTTCGGTTTTTGCCGCTTTATGGTGCTTCCTTGCTGACTATGTTTATTTCCGTCTTCATAAGCCGAGAAAGACTGTTGTTGTTTTCGGAAATGTGGATTCCTATCTGTCTCTTAAGGGAATAAAAAGTATGGACAAGCGCTTCGATGTTGTACGTACCTATAATTGCGATAAAACCCCTCTTTCCGATTTGTTTGACAGTATTAAAAATATAAATGCCGTTTTTCTTTGCGGTGTTCCCTCGGATTACAGAAATGAGGTTGTCAAATACTGTATCGCAAACGGTAAGGTTGCATATGTAAAGCCTAAAATTTCCGATACGATTATCCGCGGCGGCAGAACAATACAGCTTATGAATGTTCCCGTTTACCGCTGTAAGAGAGCTGATGATTCCAATCTGGTTTACCATTTTGTCAAAAGAGTGGCTGATATAGTTCTCTCGTTGATTGCGATTATTATTTCTTTTCCTTTTATGCTTGTCACTGCAATCGCAATTAAGTCCTATGACGGAGGCGACGTTCTTTATAAGCAGGTAAGACTTACAAAAAACGGCAAGGAGTTTGAAATATATAAGTTCAGAAGTATGATTCAGAACGCGGAAAAAGACGGCGTGGCAAGACTTGCAGGAGAAAAGGACGACAGAATTACTCCTGTGGGTAAGATTATAAGAAAGCTTCGTTTGGATGAGCTTCCTCAGCTTCTTAATATCCTTAAGGGCGATATGTCTTTTGTGGGTCCCAGACCTGAAAGACCGGAAATTGCCGCCTTATATGAAAAGGATATGCCCGAATTTGCCTTAAGATTACAGGTTAAGGCAGGTCTTACGGGTTATGCTCAGGTTTACGGTAAGTATAATACTCCTCCCTACGATAAGGTACAGATGGATCTTATGTATGTGGCTAATCAGTCACTCTTAGAGGATTTCAAGCTTATGCTTATGACCTTCAAAATTCTTTTCCTTCCTTCCAGCACAGAGGGTGTTGAAAAAAACCAGGAAACCGCACTAAGGGAAAGAAAAGAAGAAATTGACGAATAAAGAAGAGGGGAGCGTTAAAACGTTCCCCATAATATATTTCCTGAAAGGCAGAAAAAAATGAATACATTTGACGGCAGATATTTTACACCTGATTATTTTTACAGAAAAGAAAATGAAAGAAAGGCGTTAAAAAAAGCAGGAGCCCTTTGCGGACTTGCTTTGCTCGGTTATGTGCTTATACAGAATGTTATGGCACTTCTCGTGCAGGCTGTAGGCTTATGGGACAAATATACTACCGATAGCTTTTTTCAGTGCGGTATGGATATTTTCTTTACCTTTGGCGGAGTTCTTGTTCCTTTTGCTCTTATTAACCGCTTAATGAAAAAGTATACGGGAATAAAAGAATCCCTGGCTTTTGAAAGAAAAGTAAGCATCGGAACCTTACTCAATGCTGTTCTTGCAGGCTCGGGACTTTGTATGGCGGCTAATGTTGTGTCAACGCTGTTTATTGCATTTACGTCCGCCTTTGGAATTTCTCTCAGTTCTCCCGATGTGCCCATGCCTTCGGGTACTGAAGGCTTTCTTCTGAGCTTTGTAAGAGTGGTCGTGGTTGCCGCAATGGCTGAAGAGCTTGCTCTCAGGGGCTTTGTTATGGGTAATGTCAGAAAATACGGCGACAGCTTTGCCATAGGTGCTTCAGCTGTTCTTTTTGCCATTATGCACGGTAATCTTATTCAGGCGCCCTTTGCTTTAATGGCGGGCTTCACTATCGGGTATTTCACCGTTAAAACCGGTACCCTGTGGACAGGAATTCTTATCCACGGAGTGAATAACTTTATTTCCCTTGCTTTGTCATATATGCTTGAGCAGACGAATAATGAGGCGGGAACACTTGTTTATGCGGCTGTGATATACGGCCTTGGCTTTACGGGTATAATTGCGACCTTGTTCTTTAATAAAAAAACAAAGAATATATGCTTTTCCGCAGGTAATACAGTACTGAGTCCCGGAGAAAAGATCAGCGGATTTTTCTTTAATATACCAATGATACTTGCTTTTCTTCTTATGATTTACATTACCTCAAATTATGTAGAATTCGGAAGGTAAAAAATGAAAGACATAGAATATATGGAGCTTGCAATTTCTCTTGCCCGTAAAGCAGGAGAAAAGGGAGATGTTCCCGTGGGAGCAGTAATTGTTCATAGGGATAAAATAATCGGTAAGGGCTATAATAAAAGAGAGGCAGAAAAGAATGCTCTTCTGCACGCGGAAATATGCGCAATAAACGAGGCTTGCGGGGCTCTTTCATCCTGGAGACTTACGGATGCGGTGATGTATGTTACTCTGGAGCCCTGTCCGATGTGTGCGGGGGCGATTATCAATTCCCGTATCGGCAGAGTTGTCTTTGGTGCTTACGATGAAAAGGCGGGCTGCTTCGGCTCGGAGGACAATTTTGCTCTTAAGGCATTCAACCATAAGCCTCATATTATCGGCGGCTTTATGCAGGAGGAATGTGCAGAGCTTTTAAAGGACTTTTTTGCCGAAAAGAGATGAAAAAAGAAAAATAAAAATTTTTTCAAAAAAACTATTGACAAAATAAAGCTCTTATGATATATTATCTAAGCGCTGTGAACAGCGGCGAGGATGTGGCGGTATAGCTCAGTTGGCTAGAGTACTCGGTTCATACCCGATTGGTCGTAGGTTCGAATCCCACTGCCGCTACCAGTTTTAAAATAAAGAGTCAGGATAACGTGTCCTCCTCTTTTACATATATGGCCCGGTGGTCAAGCGGTTAAGACACCGCCCTTTCACGGCGGTAACACGAGTTCGATTCTCGTCCGGGTCACCACGAAAACCAAGTCAAAAGACTTGGTTTTTTATTTATGTCTGAAGAAAAATTTATTACGGCTGTTAAACAGAAATATGATAATATTTTCCTTATTTACGGTATCATTATTACTGATTTTTCGGGTAAAATAGTATCAAGGCACAAGCCTTACTATTTTTAAGGAGTAATGAAAATGGCAAAGAATAAAAATAATCAGCCCCAGAATAAGGGCAAGCAGAAGTACCACTTAAAGGAAGAAATTCTTCCAACACCTGATAAGTCTGCTGATCCTCCTCAGCCCCAGGGAAAAAATCAAAACAAAGAAATCTGATTTTATCCGCCTCATTTATATGGGGCGGATTTTTTGTAAACTTTTATTCATTGACTTGATGGCTGTAATATGTTAAAATGATAATACTCAAAGGATTATTTCTAAATTTATGATATATAAAAATTAACATCAGGGTAAAGGGGTTTTTTTAAATCTCCTTTTTTATTGTTTTACCATCGGAGGACAAATGGATAAAATTAATCTTATTATAGATAAAATAAAAGAATTCTGGGAAAAGATAGACTCTCTTTCCTTTCTCAATAAAACACCCAGTAAAAAATTAATAATAACAGTCTTTACAGTTGCAATTATGCTTATCGGTATTTTTTCGGCTCTTACGGTTATAAATGAAAATAAGGAAAAAAACACCGAAACCACTGCTGAGGATTACTCTGAAACAGAGGGCTCAACCGTTGAAGAAAATGATTTTCAGGAAATCAAGGGTAATTTCCTTATGGTACTTACGGAGGACGGTAACGAAAAGATTGAGCTTTTATCCCTTGTAAGACTCGACTCGGAAAACAGCAAGGTCAGCATATCCTTTATAAATCCGGAGGAAATCACAAGCGTCAACGGCGTCGTAGGTTCAATGCAGGAGCATCTTGAAAACGGCGGAATAAATGAGCTTGTGTGGAGTGTCGGTCAGCTCGCATCCATAAGCATTGAAGGCTATGTTTTCGGCGACGAACAAAATTTCATAGATTTTATAAAGAGTCTGGGCGATATAGAGATAAATATAAGCGAAAAGGTAACTTATACCCACAGAGGCATTCCCATTATTATCGAAGAAGGAATTCAGAAACTTTCGGCAGATATAATGCTCAAGTATTTCGTTTATCTTTGTGAAAATTATGCCTTTGCTTCCGAAAAGCTTACGGAAACGATGATAATTTACGGCAAAAAAATGTTTGACAGCGCTGACAATTCCGTTCTTGATGAAAGCTTCAGTAAAATGATAAAGCATTTTGCCACAGACATTTCTGTTGTTGATTTCACAAATTACCGTAAGGCAATAAAAAATCTCGCATCATCGGAAAAGCATGTTGAGATTCTTATTGAGGCGGATCCGTCAAATTTAGGATAACTCTTGACAAGATTTAATGAGGGTGTTATAATCACCGTAACAAAAGAATATTACTAGGGGTGCTGATGACAAATCGGCTGAGATTATACCCATAACCTGATGCGGATAATACCGACGTAGGGAAGTAAGATAAATTTTCAGCACCACCGTTTTTTTCGGTGGTGTTTTTTGTTTCTTGCCGGCAGAAGCAATTACCCTTTTTATTCAGTGCTGAATATTCTTCTGTTAAATAAAAATTTTAAGGAGATATTATTATGACTGTAAGTGCGGCTATTCAGATTTTACCTAAGGCAGAAAATGATGATGAGCTTATAAGAATTGTTGACGAGGTAATTGCATATATTGCTTCGCAGGGCTTAAATTATTATGTAGGACCCTTTGAGACTACGGTTGAAGGGGAGGATTACGGACAGATTATGGATATTATTGCCGAATGCAGTAAGGTTGCAATCAAAGCAGGTGCTCCCGAGGTATCTGCTTACATAAAAACTGTCTGGAAACCGGAAGGCGGTGTGCTGACTATTGACAAAAAAGTTTCAAAGCATCACAAATAAGGGTGCCCCCGTTTTATCCCTTGCTTTCATCGGTCTGTTATGGCTGACGGTCAGCGAAGGGGAACTCATACCCGGCTATATGCTGCCTTCACCCGTTGAGGTAGTGAAGGCCTTTGTCAGCGAGTTTCAGATATTGATGGAGCATTCTGCCGTGACGCTCCAGGAGGCAATTTACGGACTTTTTATCGGTATGGCTCTCGGCTTCGGCTTTGCTGTTTTGATGGACAGATTCGATTTTCTTTATAAGGCTCTTTATCCGATTCTTGTAATAAGCCAGACCATACCAACAATTGCGATTGCTCCTGTGCTTGTTCTGTGGATGGGATTTTCTATGGCGCCAAAGATAACTCTCGTGGTTATTACCACCTTTTTTCCGATAACTGTTTCCCTTCTTGACGGTTTCAGAAGTGTTTCACGTGAGGAAATCAATCTTCTCAGAAGCATGGGTGCGGGTAATTTCAAAATCTTTTCTCATATAAAGCTGCCTGCAGCTCTTGAACAGTTTTTTTCGGGGCTTAAGGTTTCAGCGTCCTACGCTGTCGTCGGAGCAGTTATATCCGAATGGCTCGGCGGCTTTGAGGGACTCGGCGTTTATATGACAAGAGTAAAGAAGGCCTATGCCTTTGACAAAATGTTTGCAGTTATAATTCTTATCTCCGTTGTATCTCTTCTTCTTATGGGTGCCGTGGCCTTTCTCAGATGGCTGAGTATGCCTCATAAAAGGAAGGGAAACAGATAAAGAAAGAGATGATAAAAATGAAAAAAATATTTGCTTTATTACTGACCTTTATCCTTCTGTTTTCTCTTGCTGCCTGCGGCGGAAAAGGGGACGGAGAGCTTACGGAAGTCGTTTTGTGTCTCGACTGGACACCCAACACAAACCATACAGGCTTTTATGTCGCTGATTCCCTGGGCTTTTACGAGGAAGAAGGGATAAAGATAAAAATCGTACAGCCTCCTGAGGACGGAGCAGAAATTATGACTGCTTCAGGTCAGGCGCAGTTCGGGATTTCCTTTCAGGATTCTCTTGCTGCCGCCTTCGCTTTGGATGAGCCCTTGGAGGTAACCTCCGTTGCTGCTCTTTTACAGCATAACACCTCGGGTATTATATCAAGAAAGGGCGAGGGAATGGACACACCAAAGGGTCTCGAAAATAAAAAATATGCGACCTGGAACAGTCCCATTGAGCTTAAGATGGTAGAGCATCTTATGGAAAAAAGCGGAGCTGATTATAAAAAGCTTCAGCTTATCCCCAGCGTTACCAATGAGGCGGAAGCACTCAGAAACGGTGATGCAGATGCTATATGGATTTACTATGCCTGGGCAGGAATTGCCTGCGAGGTGGCAGGTCTTCAGTTTGATTATTTCAATATGACAGATATGGAGGAAATCTTTGATTACTACACTCCTGTTATTATTGCAAATAATTCCTTTATTGCGGAAAATCCCGAGGTGACAAAGGCCTTTTTACGTGCAACGGAAAAAGGCTACAGATATGCGATAGAAAATCCTGAGGCAGCGGCTCATATTCTTATAAAGGGCGATACAACGTCGTCCCTTGTCGGAAGTGAGGACCTTGTCGTTGAAAGTCAGAAGTGGATAGCCTCTCAGTATATTGCCGACAGCGAAAAGTGGGGATATATTGATGAGGAAAGATGGAACGGCTTTTATGGCTGGCTCTTTGATGAAGGTCTTGTCAGCAAGGATATTACAGGCAAGGGCTTTACAAATAATTATTTAGGGTGATTTACGTGAGCTTACTTAAGGCTGAAAACATTACCGTCAGCTTTGAAGGTGAAAAGGTTATTGAAAATGTTTCCCTTTCTCTCGGTGAGGGAGAAATAGTTTCACTTTTAGGTGTTAGCGGCGGTGGTAAGACAACTCTTTTTAATATTTTGTCGGGGCTTTATTCCCCCGACGAGGGCAAGGTTTATCTTGACGGTGAGGACATAACCTCAAAGCCGGGCAAAATCAGTTATATGCTGCAAAAGGATTTGCTTTTTCCTCACAAAAGGGTTATAGATAATGCGGCACTGCCTCTTGTTATCAAGGGAACGGACAAAAAGACAGCAAGAGAAAAGGCTGCACGGCATTTAAAGGATTTCGGCCTTGAGGGTACAGAAAACAAATATCCCCATCAGCTTTCGGGCGGTATGAGACAAAGAGTGGCTTTTCTGAGAACCTATCTTGCCTCGGACAGAGTGGCTCTTTTGGATGAGCCCTTCAGCGCATTGGATAACATAACCAAAAGCTCAATTCACCGTTGGTTTTTATCCGTAATGTCTGAAATACGCCTCTCGGCACTTTTCGTGACTCACGATATTGATGAGGCAATTCTTCTTTCCGACAGAATTTACCTTCTGACGGGAAAGCCGGGAAAAATCACCGATGAAATTATAATTGACCTACCTGGTGAAAAGCCGGGGCGAAACCCTCTCAGTCGGGAGTTTATTGCCTATAAGGAAGAAATAATCAAAAAAATAGGTATTATATGAAACAAGAGACGGCGGCCTTTACGGTTGCTGTCTCTTAATTTTGGTTATTTTTGTTAATTTTCCTTCAATCACTTGCAAAGAAAGCAATTTCATAGTAAAATTAAGGAGTATAAAAAATCATTATATTTTGAAAGGATTGATTTTCAATGAACAGTGCTTACAAAGCATTTTCCAGAGTTTATCAGCAAACCTTCAGAGTGGCTATGTGCGCATTCAACTGGGAAGAGCCCGAAATGCTTGAGGGCCCCGGTGCTATCCGCCGTTTGCCCGAATTCATCAAGAGTAAGGGTCTGAGAAAGGTTCTCATCGTAACAGATAAGGGCCTTATGGGTATCGGACTTCTCAATTCTCTCTTTGAGGAAATGGCAAAAGCAGGCGTTGACTATGTTGTTTATGACGGCACACAGCCCAACCCCTCCATCGAAAACATCGAGGATGCAAGAAAGCTTTATGTTGACAACGGCTGTGAAGGCGTTATCGCTTTCGGCGGCGGTTCACCCATGGACTGTGCAAAGGCAGCTGCAGCAAGAGTAGCAAACCCAAAAATTTCCGTAAAGAAGATGCGTGGTGTTCTCAAGCTCGTACATAAGCTCCCCCCTCTCTTTGCTGTTCCCACCACAGCAGGTACAGGCTCCGAAACCACCCTTGCCGCTGTTGTTACCGATACAGCAACTCATGAAAAGAATGCTATCAACGACCCCAGACTCCGTCCCAAGTATGCAGTTCTTGACCCTGAGCTTACAGTAGGTCTTCCTCCCCATATTACCTCCACCACAGGTATGGACGCTCTCACTCATGCCGTTGAAGCTTACATCGGTAAGAGTAATGTAAAGTCAACAATTGAATATGCTGAAAAGGCAACAAAGATGATTTTCGAAAACATCGAAAAGGTTTACGAAAACGGTAAGGACGTTGAAGCAAGAAATGCAATGCTCAAGGCTTCCTTCTATGCAGGCCAGGCATTCACAAGAGCATATGTAGGTTATGTTCACGCTATCGCACATAATCTCGGCGGACATTACAATGTTCCCCACGGTCTTGCAAATGCTATTATTCTTCCTTATGTGCTTGAATACTACGGTGAATCAGCTCACGCTCCTCTTGCAAAGCTTGCAGTTATCGCCGGTGTGAAGACAAACGGCACGGACAAGGAAAAGGCAGAAGCTTTCATTGAAGCAATCAAGACACTCAATAAGAATATGAACATTCCCGACGGCTTCGATATGATTCAGGAAAAGGATATTCCCGTTATCGTAAAGAGAGCTTTAAAGGAAGGCAATCCTCTTTATCCCGTACCGAAGATTATGGATGAGGCAGACTGCGAAGCAGTAATCAGAAGAATGATGAAATAATTCAAATAACCCTCACTGCAATGGTGAGGGTTTAGTTTTATTCCGAAATAAAACAGCACCGCAGATGATATGCACCCCAAAAGTTAGACACTTTTGGAGGTGCATATCAAAGGATTGAAAGTGTTTTTTTCATTGTTATTTCTCCAAAATAATTATAGGTATAATGATAATAGCATTTCGCAGGGAGTAAAAGTCAATAAATTATTAAGAAAAAATAAAATAAACCTGCGTTAAAAAGGGCCTCTCTTGAAAAGAGAATAATATTATGCTACAATACCTAACAGAATTTTCTTAAAGGAGTTATCTTATGTCCGATACAATTGCTGCCGTTTCCACTCCTCTTTCAGCGGGAGGCATCGGTGTTATAAGAATAAGCGGTGAAAATGCCGCAGAAATTGCCGACAGGGTATTTAAAACCACATCGGGCAAAAGCTTATCTTCTCTGAAGGGCTACAGAGCCGCTCACGGTAAGGTGTATATGGACGGTCAGGTCATTGATGAGGCGGTGGCTCTGGTTTTCCGTGCTCCGAAAAGCTATACAGGTGAGGACACTGTTGAAATTTCCTGCCACGGTGGCGTTTATGTAACGAAGCAGGTGCTTCGTGCTGTTCTTTCGGCGGGAGCAAGACCTGCCGAGGCGGGGGAATTTACAAAAAGAGCCTTTCTTAACGGAAAGATGGATTTATCCGAGGCGGAGGCAGTTATGGGACTTATCGGCGCTCAGGGCGAAGGCTCAATGAGGGCGGCACTTACTGCTCTTGACGGTGCTTTGTCAAGACAGATAGGTGAGCTTCGCAATGTCCTTGTTTCCTCGGCGGCACATATGTCTGCCTGGGTGGACTATCCCGACGATGAAATTCCTGAGCTTGATTTCGGATATCTCCGTAAAAACCTTACGGAGGTTAAAGCTAAGCTCACCTCTCTTTTAGATAAGTTTGATGCAGGCAAGGCTATTACAGAGGGTGTTGAAACAGCTATTGTCGGCAAACCCAATGTAGGTAAATCTGCTCTTATGAATATGCTTTCAGGCTTCAGCCGTTCAATTGTTACTGATATTGCAGGTACAACAAGAGATGTTGTTGAAGAAACCGTAAGAGTCGGAAGTGTTATTCTCCGTTTAGCTGATACGGCCGGTATAAGAGAAAGCGACGATGTGGTTGAAAGCATCGGGGTTGACCTTGCTAAAACAAAAATTGAAAGAGCGAGTCTTATTCTTGCCGTCTTTGACGGCTCATCCTCTCTCGATGAAAGCGATAAGGAAATTTTAGAGCTTTGCAAGGGAAGAGATGTTATCGGCATCGTAAATAAAACTGACCTTCCGTCTCAGGCTGATGTGGAATATATAAAATCCGTTCTGCCCTATACGGTCTTTATCAGTGCCGCAACCCATGAGGGTGAGGAAGAGCTGACAAAGGTCATCGAAAAGGTTCTCGGTACGGATAAGGTGGACACCTCCCAGGCAATGCTCGCAACGGAAAGACAGAGACAAAGTGCAACAGAGGCTTTATCGGCAATTGATGAAGCTATTGATGCCATTGATATGGGTATAACAATGGACGCAGTTAATGTTTGCATCGACAACGCTATTGAAGCCCTTTTATCTCTTACGGGTGAAAGAGCTAAGGAAAGTGTTGTAAACGAAGTATTCGCACAGTTCTGTGTCGGTAAGTAAGGTGATTTTATGAAAAAAACTGCTCTTATAACCGGTGCCGCAGGCGGTATCGGTCAGGCTATATGCGAGATTCTTGCAAGGGAAGGCTGTAATCTTGCCCTGCACTATGCCTCTTCGGGAAAGGCTGCGTCAGAGCTTTGTGAAAGTCTGAGTAAAAAATATAATATAGAAGCCGTTTCCTTCGGTGCGGATTTTTCCGATGAAAAGGAGGTTAAGTCTCTCTCTGAAAATGTTCTTTCTCATTTCGGCAAGGTTGATATTCTCGTCAATAACGCAGGCATAGCCTATCTTAATATTTTTCAGCTTGCCGACGAAAAGAAAATCAAAGAGGTTTTAGATATTAATCTCGTGTCTGCTCTTTCTCTTACAAAGGAAATTCTTCCCTCAATGATAAACAGTAAGTGGGGAAGAATTATAAACATTTCCTCAATGTGGGGCATAAGCGGTGCCTCCTGTGAGGTCCATTACAGTGCAGCCAAGTCGGGACTTATCGGCTTTACAAAAGCTCTTGCGAAGGAAGTCGGCCCCAGCGGTATCACCGTAAACTGCATCGCTCCCGGGTTTATCAATACGAAAATGAACAGCAGTCTTGATGAAGAGGCTGTAAGGGAAATTATCGATTCCACTCCTGTAGGCAGAGCCGGAACGGGCGAGGATGTGGCAGAGCTTGTCAGCTTTCTTGCAAATGAAAAGGCAGGGTTCATTACGGGACAGGTTATTTCCGTTGACGGCGGATACGGAGTCTGAGTCAATTCGGAAATCGGAGTGAGAAATTAGCAATCACGTGGAAGACTTTGGGTAGGAATTACTGATATTCCGCAGTTAGTATATGTGTTTCAATATAATAATTTTAGGTGGCAAAAATGAAAAATATCAAAGCAGTTTTGTTCGATTCCGGTAGAGTTTTAAACGGTCCTGTTTCGGGACATTGGTTTATAACACCAAACTTTTGGGAATATGTAGATAATAATATTTTCGAAACTATTGATAAAAATAAAGTTGCTTCCGCTTTTAGAGAAGCGGATAAATATATCGTAACACAAAAATTAATGAAAACTAAAGAGGAAGAATATCAGCACTTCATAAAGTTCTATGAAATATTTTCATCGCAGTTGCCCGAGTTAAAGCTGACTTCTGATGCAATAAAAAGCATCGCAGAAGATTTAGTTTTTAATCCCAAAAAATATGTTTTCTATAATGATGCACTTGCTGTAATACCCGAACTGAAAAACAAATATAAATTAGCGATTGTGTCCGATGCTTGGCCGTCGCTTTTAGATGTTTATGAAGAAAATAAACTAACTTCATATTTTGATTCAATAGTAATTTCTTCTTTTATCGGCACTTCAAAACCTGACAGTAAAATGTATTACACTGCTCTTGAAGAATTAAATGTAAAACCTGAAGAGGCGGCATTTATTGATGATAGTTTCAAAAACTGTTTGGGTGCTATGAAGGTAGGTATAAACACCATTCTTCTTTGCAGAAACAAGCAAGTATATATTACAGAAAAAATTAAAAGCATCGGTAAAGGATACAAGGTAATAAACAATCTGAAGCAACTGGAAAAAATGCTTTAACATATAAAAAAGCTCCCATAAAAAGGGAGCTTTTTATTCAACTATAAATTTCACGGGGCGGAATAACGCCTTCCGTAATATTAAACCTAACCCGCGATTTCGCATTCTGAATCAGTTTCCAAACATCGCAAGCAAGAAGCCAGCCGCAACGGCAGAGCCGATAACACCTGCAACGTTGGGACCCATAGCGTGCATAAGAAGGAAGTTAGCGGGATTATACTTTCTGCCTTCGTTCTGTGCCACACGGGCGGCCATAGGAACAGCGGAAACACCGGCTGAGCCGATGAGGGGATTGACCTTGCCGCCGGTGATGAGGTAAAGAAGCTTACCTAAAAGAAGACCGCCGACTGTTGAGAAGGAAAAGGCAACAAGACCTAAAACAACTATTTTAAGAGTTTCTGCCTTAAGGAAGGTTGTACCGTTTGCCGTTGCACCGACTGTGAGACCGAGCATAATTGTAACGATGTTCATAAGTGCGTTCTGTGCCGTGTCGGAAAGTCTGTCAACAACGCCGCATTCCTTGAAAAGGTTACCGAGCATAAGCATACCTAATAGGGGAGCAACGGAGGGAAGAATGAAGGCACAGATAACGAGAACAACTACGGGGAAGATTATCTTTTCTGTTTTGCTTACCTGGCGAAGCTGCTTCATTTCAACCTTACGCTCCTTTTCTGTGGTAAGAAGCTTCATAATGGGGGGCTGAATGAAGGGAATGAGGGCCATATAGGAATAAGCGGCAACAGCGATGGGGCCTAAAAGATGACTTGCAAGCTTACCCGTAAGATAAATAGCTGTCGGACCGTCTGCACCGCCGATGATAGCGATGGATGCGGCTTCCTCAGGTTCAAAGCCAAGAAGAATTGCAATAACGAAAGCAACATAGATACCGAGCTGAGCCGCCGCGCCGAGAAGAAGGGAAACGGGGTTTGAAAGAAGGGGACCGAAGTCGGTCATACAGCCGATACCGAGGAAAATAAGGCAGGGGAAGATACTTGATTTAACACCTGCATAAATAAGTCTTAAAACACCTGAGTCATACCAATGCGCACCCTCAACAATATTTGAGGTGTCCATAATACCTGTGGGGTCATCCATAAGACCTGCACCGGGAAGGTTGGCAAGAAGGATACCGAAGGCGATTGGTACGAGAAGAAGTGGCTCACATTTCTTTGCAATTGCAAAGTATAAAAGCACGAAGGAAACGAGAATCATAACAAGATTCTGCCAAAGAAAAGCACCGTCAACCGTAAGTGCGGCAAAGCCTGATGCTTCCCAGAGACCGATAAGAACATCCTTTATCATTTTACGTCGTCTCCTTTCTTTTCATTGATGTATTTAATAGACTTGAAGGAAAGTCTCTCGAGGGGAATTCCTGTTTTATCAGAAACAATAGCCATAATAACTGCTGCTTCCTTTTCCTCTGTGCCGATAAGCTCGGGTCCTGTCTGCACGGGGGCAGTGATTACGGGAGAAGCCGGGGTGGCAGCTGTTTCTTTTTTTCCTGCAGCAGCCTTTGCTTCAATGGCTCTGATTGCCTTTGAAACGAGAATAATAAGACCGGCAATTACCGCAAGAATAATAATAACGGTTACGATACCGATAAGAGAAACTGCAAGAGCTTCGCTCAGTGGCATTTTCAATGAAAGAATATTTGCCGTAAGCATAATATACCTCCTTTAAGATTTTGCTTTTAAAAAAGAGGCTTGTCCACAGAGGAAAGCCTCTTAATTTTTATTTATCTTCTTTATCCTTCTTTTCGGGTAAGTTATTGAGAGCGTTTACGAAAACAACAATAACTGCGGTTACCACGAAAATACCGAGCATACCTTTGCCCATATAGGGAAGAGAGGCAAGGAAGGCTTCAAAATCAATTGTGAAATTCATATTCGTTTACCTCCTTGATCAGTTGCTGAAGAATGTAAGTATAAGACCGCCGGCGATAACTGAGGCAATCTGGCCTGAAACGTTAACACCGATTGAGTGCATAAGAAGGAAATTCTGGTTGTCTTCCTCAAGACCCATCTTATGAACAACACGTGCTGACATGGGGAATGCGGAAATACCTGCGGCACCGATCATGGGGTTGATCTTTTTCTTTGAGAAAAGGTTCATAAGCTTTGCGAGCATAACACCGGCGAAGGTGTCAAAGATGAAAGCAAAGAGACCGAGACCGATGATGAGAAGAGTGTCAACGGTGAGGAATTCCTCTGCACGCATACGTGCTGCGATGGTGATACCGAGGAAAATTGTAACAAGGTTTGCGAGAACCTTCTGTGCAGTTTCGGAAAGAGAATTGAGAACACCGCACTCACGGATAAGGTTACCGAACATAAGGAAGCCGATAAGAGCAACAGCATCGGGAGCAACAAGACCGACGATAATTGTAACAACGATGGGGAAAAGGATCTTTGTTGCCTTTGAGGGAGCCTTGCCGGCTGTGTTATCCATACGGATAAGACGTTCCTTCTTTGTTGTGCAAAGCTTGATGATGGGGGGCTGTACCAGGGGAACAAGAGCCATATAGGAATATGCGGCAACCATAATGGCACCGATATACTTTGAGCCGAGCTCCATTGAAACGGCAATAGCTGTGGGGCCGTCAGCCGCACCGATGATACCGATTGAAGCTGCGTCCTTGATGTCGAAGCCTAAAAGTGAAGCAAGACAGAGGGTAAAGAAGATACCGAACTGTGCCGCTGCACCGAAAAGCATAAGCTTCGGATTTGTAAGAAGAGGCGTAAAGTCGATCATCGCACCGATACCGATGAAAAGAATAAGGGGCATAAGCTCACCGAACTCATTGTCGATACCGACTCTGAACATTACGTCAATAATATGTTTTGCGCCTGAGTTGGGAAGGTTGATAAGGATTGCACCGAAGCCCATGGGTAAAAGAAGGGAGGGCTCCATTTCTTTTTTGATTGCAAGGTAAATAAGAAGTGCACCAATTATCCACATAGCGACCTGCTTGAATTCAAGGGTCGCAAAATTCGCGAGTAAATCAGCCATCAGTTATACCTCCGCAAATCAGATAACAACGAGTACGTCGTCTGTATTTACAGTTGAGCCCTTTGAAACGAGAACCTGCTTTACTGTACCGTCGCAGGGAGCAACGATATCATTTTCCATTTTCATAGCTTCAAGAACAACGAGAACATCGCCTGATTTTACTGCCTGGCCTGCAGCCACATTAACGCTGAGAATTGTTCCGGGCATGGGAGAGGGAACGTTTGTGCCTGAAGCAGAGGGAGCTGCAACTGCGGGAGCTGCTGCAGGTGCGGCTGCGGGAGCGGCAACGGGTGCTGCAACGACGGGAGCTGCTGCGGCTGCGGTTACGTTTGTAACAACTGCTTCCTGCTCTGTTACTTCAACCTCGTAATTTTTTCCGTTTAAGTTTACAATATATTTCATGATTATTTATCCTCCAGAAGTTTAATAGATTCAAATTTAAGTCTTTCGAGGGGAATACCGGTTTTGTCTGAAACAATAGCCATAATAACTGCTGCTTCTTTTTCCTCCACACCTGTAAGCACGGGACCTGTGTAAACAGCTGCGGGAGCTGCAGGTGATACTGCGGGAGCGGCAACGGGTGCTGCAGTCTTTTCAGCGGGAGCCTTTTTTGCATTGATTGCCTTTGCGATATAAACATAAGCAACAAAAGCAACAGCAAAAAGAGCCACTGTAAGAGCGGGAAGAGGAAGACCGCCGGATACGGTAACGGCTGTGGGGCCGTCAGCGCCGCCGATTATACCGACGGATAAAAATAAATTCATCATATCCATTTCCGGTACTCCTTATACTTCCTTGATAGTGTATTTAAATGTATTTCTTGCTTTTTCGTCACGCTTGTCGAAGAAAGCCTCAGCCTGAGTGGGGAAGGCGATATAGGAAAGAACATCCTCGTCGCTCTTTGCTTTTGCGCCGATTTCTTCCTTTGCCTTTTCGAAATAGGGCTCAAGAGTATCGGCAAAGCGGCAGGTAACGGGTGTTTCTCCGCCGAGAATTTTTTCTGCAAGCTCCTTGTTTACCTCACCGGGAGCCTTTCCGTAAAAGCCGAAGAAATAGTTTTTGATTTCCTTGGAAATATTTTTGTATCTTTCACCGTTAAGAACGTTTGAGGTTGCCTGAACGCCTACCATCTGGCTGAGAGGGGTAACAAGGGGAGGATAACCGAGATCCTCACGTACTCTGGGAACCTCAAGAAGAACCTCTTCAAACTTATCGAGCTTGCCTGCAGCTGTAAGCTGAGCAACAAGGTTTGAAAGCATACCGCCGGGAACCTGATAAAGAAGAGCATCTGTATCTGTGGCTAAAACAACGGGATTGAGAAGACCGCTTCCGAGCGCGGTTGCTCTTACGCGCTTGAAGAAATCGTCGATTTTCTTAAGTGATTCCATCTTTACGTCAATTTCGTAGCCCTGCTGTCTTAAAGCATAGACAAGTGTTTCCGTGGGAGGCTGTGAAGTACCGCCTGAGAAGCAGGAAATTGCGGTGTCTATGACATCTGCACCGGCTTCAACTGCCTTCTGGAGAGTGAGGGTGCCGAGACCTGTTGTTGAATGGGTGTGAACAACAACGGGAAGGCTTACTGCAGCCTTGATAGCCTTGACGAGGTCATAAGCCTCCTGAGGACTCATAATACCGGCCATATCCTTGATACAGATAGACATAACACCCATTTTTTCCATATCCTTTGCAAGCTGAACATAGTTTTCAAGGTTGTGGATGGGAGAAAGGGTGTAGCAGATTGTACCTGAGGGATGAGCACCGCACTTGAGAGTTTCGTCAACGGCAACTTCGATGTTACGAAGGTCGTTGAGGGCGTCAAAGATACGGATGATGTCGATACCGTTTTCAACGCTCTTTCTTACGAAAGCACGGACAACGTCATCGGGATAGTGCTTGTAGCCTAAAAGGTTCTGTCCTCTAAGGAGCATCTGAAGCTTTGTGTTGGGACAAGCCTTACGGATTTTTCTGAGTCTTTCCCAGGGATCTTCATTCAGGTAACGAAGACAGGAGTCGAAGGTTGCACCGCCCCAGCATTCGAGTGAATAATAGCCGGCCTTATCAAGCTCTTTGAGAATAGGCTCGAATTCTTCAAAGCCCATTCTTGTGGCGATAAGTGACTGGTTGGCGTCACGAAGGACGGTTTCTGTGAATTGTACTTTCAAAATACCACCTCTGTTCTTTTTTTTGGAGCAAAAGCTTTTCTTTATTTATATTAAACCAAAAATTTTGCTACTTTATATGATACAGAAAAATGCTGTTAAATTCAATAGTTTTTTTCCTTTTGAATAAATCTTTAGTAGTTTGCTCATTTTTTTCTTCTTTTATTTGCTTTTTTTATTGAAAATATAAAGTGAATTCAGGGAAGACGCCTTTTATAATTGTAATAATTTTGTTATAATTGCTTACGTAAGTTTTAATAGAGGCCTTTTATAATAAATGCGTACCGTGAAAGGAGAGTTTTTATGTACAGAGTTTTAGTTTGTGACGATGATGAGGCGATAGTGCGCTCGGTAGAAATTTATCTTAAGGCAGAGGGCTATGATACGCTGAAGGCCTTCAACGGCAGACAGGCTGTTGAATTGGCAGAAAAAGAGGAGGTACACTGCATTATTATGGATGTTATGATGCCCGTACTTGACGGAATAAACGCCACCTTGAAAATAAGAGAAAAAAGCAATGTGCCGATTATCTTTCTTTCAGCAAAAAGCGAGGATACGGACAAGATTGCCGGTCTCGGCTTCGGCGGTGACGATTATGTTACAAAGCCCTTCAGCCCTCTCGAATTATGTGCGAGGGTGAAAAGTCAGATAAGAAGATATGTTTCTCTCGGCTCGGCGGTAAAAAAAGATAATGTTATTACCACCGGCGGTCTTTCCATTGACCTTGAGGCAAAAAAGGTCACTCTTGACGGTGAGGAGGTCAGGCTTACAGCCACAGAGTATAAAATCATGGAATATATGATGATTAATATGGACAAGACTCTTTCTTCAAATCAGATTTACGAAAACGTATGGAATGAAAACGCCTTCTCCACGGAAAAAACCGTAACGGTACATATAAGAAGAATAAGAGAAAAAATAGAAATTGACACAAAAAACCCGAAATATATAAAGGTGGTGTGGGGAATTGGATACAGAATTGAAAAAATATAAAAGAGATACCTTTAAAAGAGTCATTGCGGTGCTTATCTGTCTTCTTTGCATAAGCGGAATGTCAAACCAGGCACTAACCTCCTTAGCAAAGGCAGAGGAAGAGAATCTTGTTTATGTGAATTTCAGCGATGCTCTTAACTATGAGCTTTTAGGTGTTGACAAAAACGAATGGACTTATACCTCCTTCCGTAACGGATACGTGCAGCTCATTTCCCAGCTGGAAAGAAAGATGAATGAATACGGCAACGGTACGGAAAAGGATTATAAAAGAAAGCTTAAGGAATATAAAGAAAACCTTGAAAAGGAAACGGATTTTTATAAGGACAGAATAATTTATGCCGCAACGACTCACTTTTCAGAGTTTGCAACTCTTTACAACAGCGGAATAATTACCATTGAGTCACTATATGCTGTTGAGGAAACAGAGGATATGTATGGTGACAATATTGAATACCGCTACAGCGATTTTAATCCTGATAATTACCGTAACAGAAGCGGTGTAGTAGAGGAGCCGACACTTCCTCTTTCCGTTTCTCAGCAATTCAAAAATGCAGAATATGACAATGTCTTTTATAATGACTGTGTAAGACGTATTTATGACGATGAGGTTGAAGGTGCGGTAATAGCCAAATACAATCCCGGCTACTATGCCTTTAAGGTAAACAGAGAAGAGCTTAAAAAGCAGCTGCTTTCCACTAATGCGATCAAAAGCTATTACGGCTCCTATGAGGAATTTCATAAGGATTATCTTCAGAACGAAAAGGAAATAAAAGCTCACGCAGGCTCGGCAAAATATTTCATCCGTGACGCTGAGGGCAACACTATAACAAACATAAAAAATCTCGGGGAAAAGAGCAAGGAGGATGAAATTCACAGCTGCTTCGAAAAGCTCGGAACCTATTCCTTCAGCAAGGATGGTGCAATTTATCTTTCAGACGGGCTTTACTACAGCGATACATATCTTGACTGGTTTATAGATAATGATTACTATGCTTACCAAAATGAAAGCTACACTGCAGTGGTACATACAACTATGCCGGATGTAACAAAGGCGGCAGCAGAAACCACAGCAGCAGGTATTACCAATGCAAACGGCATGGTGATAGGGGAAACCCATATATATGTCAATGAGTACGGTGACGAGGTAACTGTTCCCGAAACAACAAGGGTGTCGGTATCTCTTATCGAGGAACACAGCATTACTGCCTCGGATATCGAGCTTTATATCGGCTTTGATAAAAATGCCGAATTTGAATCCTGCCATTTTGCTTCATTCAGAAGTAATATCGAAAAGGCTGAGGAGATTATAGAGGACTGTCTCTTTACCTGGGGCATACTCGGCACGGTTCTTCTTCTTTGCATAATTTATCTTATAGCCATCACGGGCAGGAGAAAGGGCAGCAGGGGAATACACCTTTACTCCGTTGACAGACTTTTCCCGGAAATCAGAACAGTCATAGACGGAGGTCTCGGCTTCCTTTGCGGATTAGGAATACTTTACTTCCTTGACATTTATGTTGATTCGATGATGAAGAAAACCGTCGGCTTATGTATTCTCGTTTTAGTTATTCTTTTCTTCCTTATTTGTCTTGATCTTGTTCTCTATCTCGTAAGACAGATTAAAAACCGCAGTCTTTTAAAGAATATTTTCATTGTGTGGCTCATAAGAAAGCTTATGAAATACGGCAAAGCCGCAAAGAATTTCATAAACGGCAAAATACTTTATACCAAGGAGCTGAAAAAGACAGTCCTTATCAGAACGGCAATAATGTTAGGCATAAACATCCTTGTCGGCGGTGCAGTCATACTCTTCGGAGCAGGAGAAGTGTGGGCATTGAGTCTTTTACTTGTGTTTGTTCTTTTCCTCTTTGACCTTTACATCATTTACAGAGGTCTGCGCTTTGTGGGAGGAACGAATAAGCTCTTTGATGTAATTAGGGAAATGCACGAGGGCAACACAGACGTTCATATTGACAAAAATGCACTTCCTCCTTATCTTTATCTTCCCGCCGAGGACCTTCAGTGCCTGAGTGAGGGAATAAAGGCGGCTGTTGATGAGGCGGTTAGGCAGGAAAAGACAAAAACCGAGCTTATCACCAATGTGTCTCACGATCTGAAAACACCTCTTACAAGCATCATCAATTATGTTGATCTTATGAAAAAGTGTGACATAACCGATGAAACGGCTCTTTCCTATCTTCAGGTGCTGGGCGAAAAGAGCGACAGATTAAAGGTACTTATTGAGGATCTGGTTGAAGCGTCGAAGGCTTCGGCAGGTGCATTGGCTGTTGATTTTGTCTGTGTAAGCTGTAAGGAGCTTATCAGTCAGCTTGTGGGTGAATTTGAAGAAGCCTTTGAACAAAAAAGGCTCGATGTAATCGTTTCTGTTCCCGAAAAGGATGTAAAGCTCCGTGCAGACAGTAAGCATATTTACAGAGTTCTGGAAAACCTTCTGGTAAATGTCAGGAAATATGCTCTCGAATGTACCCGTGTGTATATCACCGTCAGCGAAAACGGGGACAAAGGAATTATCAACATCAAAAACATCTCTGCCGCACCTCTTAATATAAGTGCCGATGAGCTTAAGGAAAGATTTGTCCGTGGTGAGCAGTCGAGAACCACCGAGGGCAACGGTCTCGGACTTTCCATAGCCGAAAATCTTTGCACCCTGCAGAACGGAAGTCTCGGCATAGAAATAAACGGTGACCTTTTCAGTGTTACGGTTGAATTAGAAAAATTCATATAAAAACTAAATCCTCCAAAGAAAAAATCCGTCTGTGAAAGGCGGATTTTTTCGCATAACTATTTATTATCAAGGAAAAATATGTTATGATAGAGACAGCTTTTTTAAAGGAGGAAATATTATGAGCGCAAAAACAGATCCCACAGCACTTTTTAAAATAGGCTACGGACTTTATGTCCTTACAGTTAAAGACGGAGAAAAAGAAAACGGCTGTATTGTAAACACCGTTTCCCAGCTTACGAGCAATCCTCTGCGTGTTGCCGTAACAGTAAACAAGGACAATTATACCCATGATTTTATAGTCAAGACAGGAAAAATGAATGTCAACTGCCTGAGCACCGATGCCCCCTTCGGTATTTTTGAATGGTTCGGCTTTGTCAGCGGCAGAGACAAGGATAAAATGGACGGAATGAGTGTTAGCCGAAGCGAAAACGGCATTGCCTATCTCAATTTCTTTATCAACTCCTTCCTTTCTCTTGAGGTGGAATCCACCGTTGAGTTTGAGACACATACCATGTTTATATGCAAGGTTACGGAAGCAAAGGTAATGAATGATAAGGAAAGTATGACCTATGCCTATTATCACGCAAATGTCAAGCCGAAGCCCCAGCCCAAGGAGAAAAAGGGCTATGTATGTAAAATCTGCGGCTATGTTTATGAGGGCGAAGAATTGCCTGCCGATTTTGTCTGTCCTCTCTGTAAGCACGGTGCAGAGGATTTTGAAAAGCTGTAAAAAAAGCAATCTCTCCCTGTTTGTCAAGGGAGAGATTTTTTCTTACATAAACATACTTACTATCGAGGTAAGAAGGTTTTCAGCCAGCATAGCACCGAGAGCATAAAGGGGAGCGACCCCGCCTTTACGGAGAAGATAAGCCATTGAATTTTTCTGATTTTCAAAGGAGCTTATTTCTTTGAGAGCACTGACGGTATATTTTCTGTAAAGATGGTTGGCTATAAAGCCTGCAATAAGATTTATTACAAATTGTATAAAACCGAAGGTCATTATGGGTAGATAGAGATTTTCGAGCTCAATAAGCAAATCCGCGGCGGCCGAATCTGTTGCGGCAGCAGCCAGCTTATCCATAAGGGGAGCAGCCTTGTTCATAAAGTCAAGAAGATAAGGTGTCGCCAGAATGGAAAGACAAAGATTCAGCGTCATAAAGATTATGCCCGGCTTTATCAGCTTTCTGTAAAAGAACCAATAGGGGGAAAAGAAGAAAGCAGCAAAGTTAAAGGAAAGCTTTTTGCCGAAATCGTATCTCTTGAACTTTTCGATGTATTTCATAGCTGAGGAGCCGATAAAGGCACCCATAAGATTTGTATGAACACCGCAGGTTTTATCCTCCTTGAGGAAGGGACCACCGAAGGAAAAATCCTCTCCGTCGGGGGAGAAGCCTGAGGAGGAAGAGATTACCTCAATGAGCTTTTCTTCAATAGCATCACGGGTGGGCTGATTGTCGGTAACGGGTGTGCCGTCATTTTCAAAGCCTTCGCCTTCTCCGAGGGAAAAGGGCGGCTTGTATTCAGGGACGGTATTTTCGGGTGAAAAGTCCTCCTGCTCTTTTTCCTTTTCTTCAAGCTCTGCGGAAGCGTCGACGACATTGAAGCCTAAAAGAGTAAACTTCATTGAGCATTGCTTACAATGGTCGCTGCCCTCGGGATTGCCGTAGCCGCAATTGGGGCAGGGGATTGTTTTTACTTTTTCTTCGGATGCGGGGGCAGGAGAGACAGTGTCGTTACCTGTCCAGGTAAAGCCCTCGGCGTGTCGGTGCGAGTTTACACAGCCGCCGCTGTTTTTATAGCATTCTCTGTGCTGCGGTGTTGCACATTCGGGGCAAACGACAATATCGTCGTCCGGGGTGAAGACTCTTCCGCAGCCGTCACATTTCTGGTTTGTATATCTCATAGTGAAATCTCCTTTTATATGTCGGGTGATATATATTATTCTGAATGTTATCGGGCATATTCCGGCAAGACGGTTTCTCTTGCCGTTTTATTAATTGCTTTCTATTTTATATGCTTTTATCCCTAAAAGCAACTGTTTTTCATTATTTTGTCCTTCTGCGGAAAAAATATTTTATTTTAATATTGCTCTTTAAAAATAAATGTGTATAATGTAAAAGGATAACTTTGTTTAAACTATATTATAAAAGGTATGATAAAGGTGAAACTTAAGATTTAATTAAAACGAAACAGCATCCATATATATAATTGAAAGGAAAAAAGACTTATGGTTCAGTTTGAAGAATTAAGATTAAGATTAATGGAAAGCGAAAAGCCTCTCGGCGAGCTTGCCTCCGCATTAGGTCTTGAGGAAATGGCAAAGGAGGTTGCTGCCCTTGAAGAGCAGTCTGCAGCCGAGGATTTCTGGAACGACCTTGCCAATTCACAGAAGGTGCTCCAGAGAGTAGCTTCACTTAAAGGAAAAATCAAGGCTTATGAGGATTTGCAGACAGCCTATGAGGATGCACTTGTTATGATTGAGCTTTCCGACGAAGAGGGTGACCTTGATTTACTTCCCGAATGTCAGGCAAGTGTTGAGGCAGTTGAGGCTGAGCTTGAAAAGCAGACTCTTGCCACACTTCTTTCAGGCGAATACGACGCAAAAAATGCAATTCTCACCTTCCATGCCGGTGCCGGCGGTACCGAAGCACAGGATTGGTGCCAGATGCTTTTCAGAATGTACGGTCAATGGGCAACAAAGCACGGCTTCAAGTTTACAACCGTTGACTTCCTTGACGGTGATGAAGCAGGTCTCAAGTCTGCAACCGTTGTTATTGAAGGCGAAAACGCTTACGGCTATCTTAAAAGTGAAATGGGTGTTCACCGCCTTGTCCGTGTGTCTCCCTTTGACTCCTCGGGAAGAAGACATACCTCCTTTGCTTCCCTTGAGGTTATGCCCGAAATCGACGATACCATCGAGGTTGACATCAGCCCCGAGGATATAACAATGGAGGTTTACCGTGCATCCGGTGCCGGCGGACAGAAGGTTAACAAAACCTCATCTGCTGTCCGTCTTATCCATAACCCCACAGGCATTGTTGTCTGCTGCCAGGTTGAACGCAGCCAGCATCAGAACAGAGAGGTCTGTATGAGAATGCTTAAGTCCAAGCTCATCGAGATAAAGGAAAGAGAGCATCTCGAAAAAATCGAGGATATCAAGGGTGAGCAGAAGGAAATCGGCTGGGGCAGTCAGATACGCTCCTATGTATTTATGCCCTACACTTTAGCCAAGGATCACAGAACAGGCTTCGAAATGGGTAACATCAACGCAGTTATGGACGGTGAAATCGACGGCTTCATTAATGCTTATCTTAAAAAGCAGAGTCTCGATGCACTGGGCGGAGAATAAGATAATGTA
>JAZUMO010000029.1:0-2121 GCA_045603665.1 Acutalibacteraceae bacterium | reverse complement strand
AAATCTACGATGTTTTTGAGATTGACTCGGCACTTTTCAAGTATGACCAGGAGACATTATTCTCCTCAATTTAAAAGTCAATTGCCGATTGACCAAAAGAAAAATCAAATAATTTATACTATGGTTGTAAGGTTACACAAGGCCTTGCAACCATAATTTTTTTGGAGGTAAATACTATGACAGGTGCAATTATCGGCGATATTGTCGGTTCAAGATTTGAATTTCACAACCATAAAAGCAAGGACTTCACGCTCTTTACTCCCAAGTGCTTTTTTACCGATGACACGGTTATGACTCTTGCTGTTGCAAATACTCTGAACAAATACGAAACCGTAACCGACTACAAGGATTTAAAGCTGACTCTTATAAAATCAATGCACGAAATCGGAAATCACTATCCTAATTGCGGTTACGGCGGAAGATTTTACGGTTGGATAAGGAACAGAAGAACAACTCCCTACAATAGCTACGGTAACGGCTCAGCTATGAGAGTTTCTCCTGTTGGTTGGTATGCCAAGTCACTTGACGAAACTGAGAGGTTAGCAAAAGCAACTGCTGTTGTAACACACAATCACCCCGAAGGAATAAAGGGTGCGGTAAGTGTGGCAGGCGCAATTTATCTTGCTCGTACGGGTAGCACGATGAATGAGCTCAGGAAATATGTCAGCAGGTTTTATAAAATTGACTTCACTCTTAATCAGATAAGACCGACCTATGGCTTTCACGAAACCTGTCAGGATTCCGTTCCTCAGGCATTTGAAGCATTCTTTGAATCGGTGAGCTTTGAGGATGCAATCAGAAACGCAATCTCTATCGGCGGTGACAGTGACACCATAGCCGCAATAACGGGCTCGGTGGCAGAAGCCTTTTACGGCATCAATGACAAATTAAAGGAAACTGCAGTGTCCTATCTTGATGAAAGACTAAAGAAAATATACAACGATTTCAATAACAAAACGGAGGTAAAATAATATGAAGAACAACACAACAGAATTGGTATTCATCCTTGACAGAAGCGGCTCAATGGCAGGTCTTGAAAGCGACACAATCGGAGGCTTCAATGCTATGATTGAAAAGCAGAAAAAGGAAGACGGCGAGTGTTACGTTTCAACAGTGCTTTTTGACAATGTAAGCGAGGTGCTTCACGACAGAGTTAAGCTCTCTGACATAAAGCCTATGACTGACAAGGAGTACACAGTCAGAGGCTGCACGGCTCTCATTGATGCTCTTGGCGGAGCGATTCATCACATCGGTAATATCCATAAGTACGCCCGCCCCGAGGATGTGCCCGAGCACACAATGTTCATCATCACCACCGACGGTATGGAAAACGCAAGTCAGCGTTACTCAAGTGAGCAGGTCAAAAGAATGATTGAGCGACAGAAAGAAAAATACGGTTGGGAGTTTCTTTTTATCGGTGCGAATATTGATGCAGTTGAAACAGCAAAACGCTACGGCATTAACGAGGAAAGAGCCGTTAATTACAACGCTGATGCAAAAGGTACGGGAATACTTTATGAGTCCGTTGCCTGTGCTGTGACTAATGTCAGAAAGTGTGCACCGCTTGATAACAGCTGGAGAGAAAAGATGGACAAGGATTATGAGAAGAGAGGAAAGAAGTAAAAAATCCAATGCATATATAATCCTTCTCCAAGACACTTACCACTCGGTAGGTGTCTTGTTTTTTTATTTCAAGGAAGGATGTAATAATTCAATAATACACGGGAAAAAAATTCAAACACGCCAGTGTTATGCGGCAGGTTGCGAAGCAAAAAAATCAAATTTTGGTTATGTGAATACTGCGTCACATTTTTCTCACTCAAAAAATTTTTTCAACTTTTTTGAAAATCTTGGAACATTTCACCCTTCCTTATGTCGTGGTATATATGGGAGGTGAAAAGTTTTTTCAAAAGCTCAAACTAAATATTATTGACCGTGAAAAAATTTTTTAAACCATTCGACAAATTTCCCGTTGTCAAATTTTTCAAAATAATATATCATACCACCGTCACGATGTTTTTGTTGAGCTCGGCGAAACTACAACTACTTTAAATGCTTTGCTCAAACAGCCACACACATCGATTTATATTTAGCTTTATTTAAAAGCTGTTACATAGTGAC
>JAZUMO010000028.1:0-21776 GCA_045603665.1 Acutalibacteraceae bacterium | reverse complement strand
AAGGGGGATATTTTCATCTCCTTTATTTCGCTGTGTGTTTGTTTTTGCAAAACTTGCATTTTTCCACAATTTAACATTTCCATGTTCGGTTTGGGTTATGAAGTGGGGGCTGTCACTCTTTCGTGCAACAGCCCCTTTTTAAGAGTTATATTGGAGTGAGAGAAAGGAAAATGTCGTCGAAATTCAGGCTGCATTGTCAGGTAGTCTGCGGATTGTAGTGGTGCTTTTGGTATTGCTGCTTCTTACAGCAACAGGATTACTCTTTTGCACGTTCTTTCTTGTATTTGCTTTTTTTACTGATTTTTTTAAGTTTGCTCTGTTAGCTCTGATTCTATCTTCAAGATGAATAAAGTGTTTTTCGAAAAGAACAAGAATAAAAAGAATTGCTGCGAGAGTAAAGTAAACTGCTGAAAAGCTTCCAATTGTATTAAACATAATTAATATCCTCCTTAAACGAACATTCGTTCTTTAATTACAAGTTAATTATAGCAGTTTTTGTCGAAAAGTCAAGACAAATGTTCGATAAATTTAATTTTATGGTACATATAAATGGACTTTGATGAATTTTTTTCGGATTTTTTTACTTTGTCAAAAAATATGGGTTATTTTTGTAACTTTTGACAGCTCAAATATTTTATAAAACAAATGAAAATAATTATCGGATATGTTATACTTATTAAAATAATATACTTTCGGAGGTATTTATATGATTAAAAACGAGTTTACTTTTTCGTCAGTTTCAGGTCTTGCAGAAATCCATGCGGCTTCATATAAGCCGGAAAACGGTGAAATAAAAGCAGTTGTTCAGGTGGCACACGGAATGGCAGAGCATCTTGAAAGATATGAAAAATTTGCATCCGCATTGTGTGATGCCGGGTATGCTCTTTATATAAACGATCATCTCGGCCATGGACTTAGCGTAAAAAATAAGGATGAGCTCGGTTATTTCGGTGAAGAAGACGGCTGGAAAAACTTCGTTGAAGACTGTCATCAGCTTACAGAAATAATTAAAAAAGAAAATCCCGGTGTTCCTGTATATTTCTTTGGCCACTCAATGGGCTCCTTTGTTGCAAGAGCATACAGCACAAAATATGCAAATGACCTTGCAGGTGCTGTTTATTGCGGTACAGCAGGCCCTAACCCTGCTGCAGGTGCAGGTATTATTCTTACAAAGCTTATTGCAAAGCTTAAGGGTACCCACTACAGAAGCAAGCTTATTGATAAGATCGGCTTCGGTACATACAACAGTAAATTTGAAGGCAGAACACCCTTTGATTGGCTTTCGAGAGATAATGAAGAGGTGGACAAATATATTGCGGATGACCTTTGCGGATATCTTTTTACCGCTTACGGCTACCGTGATCTCTTTTCTCTTCTTTCCTATGTTTCATCACCCGATTGGTTCAGCGGACTTTCAAAGGAATTACCGGTTCTTTTAATTGCCGGAGCAATGGACCCTGTCGGTGAATACTCGAAGGGAATCGAAAAGGTTTATAATTCCCTCTGCGATGCAGGTAAGACTAATGTAAAAAAGATTCTTTATCCTGATGCAAGACATGAAATTCTTAACGAAAAGGCATGCTTTGATAAAGTGTGTAAGGATGTAATCGGCTGGATTGAAAATACATTGTAATTAATACTCGGGACGGTAATAAAAATGAAAAACATTGTTATTGAAAACTCATTGATAAAAAAAGAGCTTCATTTGAAATCAGATAAAATCATCGGCTTTACCTTAACCAATCATTCAAGCGGAAGAAAGATTGAAAGTCTCAATTCAGGTGAAGAATTTGTGCTTGTTTTCAAGTGCGGAATCAGAAGGCTTTCTGTAAAATCCTCTTCACTCATGGTAAAGGACGTTGTTTTTTCACGGGAAGGTGAACTGAACAAATACACAGTTACTTTCAAAGCCTTTAATCTTAGGGACAGCAAAGTCAATGTGAAGCTTATCTATCTTATGAATGATTTTCGCTGCTATATGAGAAAATACATAGAGCTAAGCTATGAAAATAAAGGTCTGAAGGATGCGATTCTCGATTCAATTTCTTTTGAAAGCTTTAATTTTGACAGTAAATATAAATTCTGGACCGTTCCGAAACAAAAGGACGCAGCGACAAAAAGCTTTCCCTTATCCCTCGGTCAGCCGATTTATGTTGACAGTCTCTACTTCGGATGTGAATTTCCATGTGCAATAAACAAAATAAAAAAATACACGGCCCGAAGTGTTTATTACAGCGGCAAAAAGCTCAGTGAGCTTATCGGAAACGATGTTTACCGTTCTCATAAGAGTGTAGTCGGTGGAGCACAGAGTGATATTTATGAGGATGTTCAGAAAGGTTTCTTTGAATACATAAGAGATATATCAAAGCCTGTTTATCTTCGGAGGCAGTATAATTCCTGGTATGATAACATGCTGAATATTACCAGAGAAAACGTTACTTCGTCTTTTCTTGAAATCGAAAAGCATATGACGCAAACAGGTGAGCCTGTCCTTGATTCGTATGTTGCCGATGACGGCTGGAATGACTATTCCGGTTCTTTCTGGGGCTTTAACAACAAGTTTCCGGACGAGCTTTATCCCTTTAAAAATCTTGCCGAAAGCTTCGGTTCAAAGTTTGGTTTGTGGCTCGGTCCCCGTGGCGGATATAACAACGAAACATTGAAGTTTGCGCACAGAATTCAGGCTGCAGGTAACGGATATGTTAATAAAAATGCACTTGACATATGTGTCGGAAGTAAAAAATATACTGACAAAACAACGGAACTCTTGCTTGATTATCAAAAGAGATTCAATATAAATTATTTTAAGCTTGACGGCTTTGCTCAGAAGCCCTGTAAAAACAAAAAACATGACCATCTCACCGGCGGATATAAGGAGATTTATTTCTTTACCGATACCTGGGAAAGATGGATTGATTCCTTCAAAAAGTTTGCTTTGGCAGGCGGAACGGACTTTTGGATAAATCTTACCTGCTACGCCTGGCCTTCTGCATGGTTCTTACAGTGGGTAAACAGTATGTGGATGCAGATAAGTCTTGATGTAGGTTTTATCGGTAAAAAGGGTGACGTTTCGGATAAAGACCGTATGCTCAGTTATCGTGACGATCTTTATTTTGATTTCAGCCATATCCGACAGTTCCAATTTCCGCTGAGAGCGCTTTATAACCACGACCCCATTTACGGCAAAGAAGCCGAGGTTTCAATGACTGATGATGAATTCAGAGAATATCTTTTCACGATGGCGACAAGAGGCACCCAGTTCTGGGAGCTTTACTACAGTCATTCGATGATGAATGATGCAAAGTGGAGAATCAACTATTCATGTATGCGCTTTATCGAAGAGAATCTTGATATTCTTTCTAATTCTGTTGTGTTCGGAGGAAGACCCTCTGAGTCAAAGGTATACGGATTCAGCTGTTTCGGTGATCACGAGGGTATTGTTTCCTTGCGCAACAGCAGTTCACAGAACCAAAGCTACACTCTTAAACTTGACGAGCTTATAGGTGTGAAAAAGAGCTTTGCATTCGGTGAAATGTACACTGTAATCCCTTATTGTGTTAATTCATCTCAGGGTGCTTATTCATACGGTGACACGCTTACCTTCGAGCTTGAACCTTATCAGACAAAAATTGTGCATTTCGGTAAGAAAGAAAAAACGCTTAGAGCAACCTACTGCAGAGCCTTGTCTGACAAAGAGCTGCTTGTTACCTTTAATCAGTTTGTAGATGTCAGTGATGCTTTTGCTAATGAAAACCCGATCATAAGAAAAGAATTGCTTGAAGACTATATGTCAGTAATTTTTACGTTTGAAAAGTCTTTCGCCAACGCTAACAATGTTACAATCAGCTCTGTTAAGGGTGCGACTGCAACTGCTTCTGATGTTGATGTATCGTTTACATATTATAAAAACAACGTTATTACAGACGACGTAATTAAAGGTAGCAAGGATTTTACTGTTGAAATCAATCTGACAGGCAAATGTGAAGGTACTCTTTATAAGCAGGGCGATGAGCTTGAAATTTATATCGGAAATGACAGATTTATAAGATTTAAGGTTGGTAAATGTACTCTTAAGTCGCTTTCTCCTTCCGATGATGTTGTGCAGATTACTGCTGTGAGAGAAAGAAATAATGTTATGAAGCTTTATTTAAATAAAAACCTCGACAGCGGTTCACGCGGTTTTGAAACGGAGCTTTCGGGCAGTTCTGCTGAGATTTGTGAAAATATAAATGTCAAGCTTTATAATAGAGCACTCGCTTATGATGAGATATAATATTTTCTGTTCGTGAATTTTAATTCTTTTTTGAGTTATAACTTGACTTTTGATGTCAAGTTATATTAAAATGTAAAACAATGTAAAAAAATAGATATGAGGTGTTCAGATGGCAGCAAAATGTCCCAATTGTGGCAGAAAACTCAGAATATACAATATCAAGGCTGAATGTCCCGGTTGCGGTGTGAGTATTCCGAATTATAACTGGGAAGCCCGTCTTGAGGAGGACAGCAGAATTGCTGAAGAAAAATTTGCCGCATTTTACAGAACATTAAACCGACTCAAATTTTCTGTTGTAGGCAATAAGCTCAGAGTGGCAAGGATTATTATGTCTTTTATTCCTGCTATCGGCTTTATTCTTCCGTGGGCGGCTGTGGTCAGTGATAAGGCTACTCTCAGCTTTGACCTTTTTGGCATTTTTACCGAGGGTGAGTCAACAATCAGCTTTTTCGGAATCCTTTTCAAAAATATCGGAAGCATAATTTCCTCGATGAGTGCTGAGGGTTTTTCGGGGCCTGTCAGCTTCATTATGCTTGGATTTATCCTTATACTTTTAAGCGTGCTTGCGATTGTGGTTGCTTTCTTTCTTCCCTTTGTGCGCTTCAGAAAATCCGATACAAAAGCAGGATGGATTGCTGATATTATAAGTATTTTGTTAGCAGCTGCAGGTGCTGTTATGTTCATTCTTTCTTCTTCAAGGGTGAGCGGTGAAGCCTTTACAATCGGAACACTTGAATTTGCAGGCGCTTCCTCAAAGGCTCTCTGGGGCGTATTTGTTTACATTGCCTTGCTTGCAGTGGCAATGGCAGGTAATATCCTTGTTTCCAACTCTACTGTCTTGAGCGATGAGGTTCTTGAAGCCGCAAGAGCCGAAAAGGTACGCATCAAGGAAGAAAAAGAAGAAGCAGAGCGTAAAAGAAAAGAAGCCGCCTGGGCTGAAGCCAAAAAGAAGGCCGAGGAGGAGCATGCTGAAAAGGTGCGTAAGGCACGCGAAGCTCTCGCTGAAAAGGAAAAGAATATAAAGTAAACCGAAAATATAGAATGAAATGAGTGATAAAATGTCAGAAAATCTTGTTAATGAAAAAGTAGAAGCGGTCGACGGCGATAATGGCGGCCAGGCGATTCTCGATAAATTGGCTTATACCAAAAAAAGATATCTCAGACCGAAGGAATTTGCCTCATATATTCTTGTAAATTTCGGTCAGAAAAACCTTTCCGAGTTTATCAGTGCAAACAGTCAGGTATTCATGATGCAGTATGCAGGCCTCAGCGGTAGTGCTTATGCAGCAATCAAAGGCTTTACTACATTTTATGATGCTCTTGATGATACAATTTCCGGTCTTATTATCGACCGTACACGTACCCGCTGGGGACGTATCAGACCTTATTTCCTTCTTCCGCTTCCCTTGTGGCTCATCGGTGGCTTTATGCTTTTTGCCACACCTGATCTCGGAGATAAGGCTCTCGGCTTATTCTTCGGTGCAGCGACAATTATTTACGGTCTCGGAATGAGTTATTTCGGTGCATGGGGTCTTATGATCTATAACATAACACCGAACCTCAATGAACGAAATAATCTTATTTTTACTAATAAGTTTTTCGAAAACTTCGGTGTATGGCTTCCCAGTCTGCTTCCGTTTATTCTTACCTTTGTTCCTAAGCTCATTCCTTCCGTTTCACAAACAGGTATCTTTAAGGGCTTTGCAGGTTTTATGCTTATTTTCTCAGCATTTTTTGCTGTTTACGGCTTCTTTACAATGAGGGAAAGAATTCCTCTTCAGAGCCGTGAAGAAATGAACAAGACCTCTGTATGGGGTTCTCTTAAGAACATAATTACCAACAGACCCCTTCTTGCTATTATTCTTGCTGACTTTTTCAGTAACTTCAAAGCTGTCGGCGGTGCATCAGAAAAGTTTTTCTGGCTTAATAATACTGGTAGCTTCGCTAACGGTGGTGTTGCGGGTATTTTTACCGGTATTCCCAATTTCTTTATGATTCCCGTCGGTGCAAAGCTTATCAAAAAGTTCGGTGCCCGTACTGCTGCTATCATTGCCGGTGTGTTCGGCTTTGCAGCATATATGCTTATGTTTGCTCTCGGCTTCCCCTTCGGTAACGTTGTAGGAGACAGCTTTGAAAGCCATCACGTTCTCAATCTTATCTGTATTACATTCCTTCTTACTGTTGCCGGTCTTCCTAACAAAATTATTCAGGTATGCAATCCTATTCTTACTGCGGATGCTCTTGATTATATGGAATGGAAGCATGGTCTTCGTAATGAAGCTCTTGTCACAACAGTTCAGGGTTATTTCACAAAGCTTGCGGGAACAGTGACAGGTGCACTTTCCGGCCTTGTTTTCGAGTGGATTAATTATGAAGCTCTTGTTGACGAAGCCGGTAATGCCGTTCCTAATAAGGAGCCCGGTATAATGAGGGGTATCTGGATAGTATTCTGTATTCTTCCTGCTCTTGCAAGAGGTCTTTACGGTATTTCCTTCTTCCTTTATCCCATTCACGGTGAGCTTCAGCAGAGAATGCTCGTTGAGCTTGCCGATAAGAGAGCGAGTACACTTGAAGAAAAATAATAATTCTATTTTGAGCCTGCACATACTGAGTACAGGCTCTTTTTTTCGATAAAACAGTTTTTTAGCTGTTGTTTTGGAGGAGAAAATGAAGTCGGTTAAGAAGTTTATTTTGTTTATGCTTTCGCTTATGACAGTTATGATTTTATTTGTGTTTACTGCTGTCTGTACACAGCATGAGCACAGTTTCTGTGTGCTTTATTCGGTCAGACCGACCTGCACTGAAAAGGGATATACTGTTTTTGCCTGTGAATGCGGCGAATCATACAGCGGCAGTGAAATATCAGCACTCGGACACAAATTCAGCAGTGAAAGAGTTTATTATAAAAAAGCTACATGCCTTGAAAAAGGTGAGGCTGGAAGATATTGTGAGCGTTGCTATGAAAAGAAGGATGTTGTTTTCTATGATAAAACTGCACATATACCCGTATATATTAAAATAAAAGCGACAGACAAGAAAGACGGAGAAATAAGAAGAGAATGCAGTGTTTGCAAAAAGCTTTACAGCAGAAAAACAATCAGTAAAATTTCTTCAGTCATGCTTGAAAAGAAGGTTTATACCTATGACGGAAAGATCAAATCACCTTCTGTAATAATTACTGACAGTAAAGGTGAGTGTCTCGAGAAAAACAATGACTATACCTTGTCTTATCAGAAAGGCCGAAAGAAAACAGGAATTTTTGCTGTTAAGATAGTATTTAAGGGTAATTATGAGGGTGAAAAGACTCTCTATTTTAAAATAAGACCGACCAAAGTGAAAAATCTTACTGCCGTACCGTCAATTTCATCTGTGTATTTATCGTGGGATAAGTCAAAGGGTGCAAACGGATATGAGATATACATAAAATCATCCGGTAAACTGAAGCTTTTAAAGGATACAGAAAATCTTTACTATACGGTTCGGAAAATTAACGGAAAGACGCTTAAAAGCGGAACAGATTATGTTTTTGTAATCAAAAGCTATAAGATGACAGGAGATAAGAAGGTATACTCGTCAGAAAGCACAATAAAAGTATCTACCCGACCTTCCAAGGCGAAATTTTTAAAAGTCAACCGTAAAGCAGGGAAAATTGCAGTCCGTATAAGCAAGCAGAGCTGTCACGGATATGAGCTTTTAATCAGCACAAACAAAAGCTTCAGTAATCCTAAAACAGTAAAGCTTAAGGGCAAAAATAAAACTTCTTATACAATAAAGAATACGAAATACTCAAAAGGCTGCTACATAAAGGTGAGAGCCTATGTTATTTCGGGCGGAGAAAAGTATTACGGGTATTACAGCGATGTTAAAAATATCAAAGGATAAAGGCAGAAATTCTGCCTTTACTTTTTGTTTACGCAATAAAAACTAAAACAATAATAAAAATATCGAAAAAAAAGATTAATTTTCAAAAAAATATTTCTATTAATGTTGATTTAATTTTCTTAATTTATTATAATGAATACTAAGTATGGAAAAATCTATTCTTTTAATATAAATTTACGGAACGGAGGGCTTTGTGATATGAAAGACAGCCACGAAAAAAGAACGGCTCCCCAAAAGCAAAGTGCTGCAAAAATTTCACACGAAAGACGAAAGAAAGCTAAAAGAAAAAAGAGAAAGCATCCTGTTATTTACACGATGTTTTTATTCTGTTTCTGTATTTTTGTTGCAGGCATGCTGACCTTTATGATTGTCGGCGGTTCTGTTGCATCATATATGGATAATTTTGTCAATGGAGATATTGCAGTCAATCTTGAAAACTACAAGGATTCCCAGAATCAGACTTCAATAATGTATGCTTATGATGAAGATGACAAGCCTATTGAGCTTATCCGTCTTCACGGTGAAGAAAACCGAATCTGGGTTGACTATGAGGACATGCCTGATAATCTTCTTTGGGCCTTTATTTGTCTTGAGGACTTCCGTTTTTATAACCACAGCGGTGTTGACTGGATAAGAACGATTGCTGTTATAATCAATCCTGCTTATGAGGGTCAGGGTGCATCAACAATCACACAGCAGCTTATCAAAAACCTTACCGATGAAAATTCAGCAACATATTTCAGAAAGTTCCATGAAATCACAAGAGCGCTTAATCTTGAAAGAAATTACTCAAAAAAGGATATTCTCGAAGCTTATCTTAATACTGTTGCCCTCGGGGCCGGTTGCTACGGTGTTAAAACTGCAGCTGAGACCTATTTCGGTAAGGAAGTAAAGGATCTTAATCTTGCTGAGTGCGCTATGCTTGCGGGCATAACAAAAGCACCATATACAACCAATCCGTATGTCAATATGGAAAAATGCAAGAAAAGACAACTTCGTTGCCTTGATGCAATGGTAGAGGAAGAAAAGATTACTCAAGAGCAGGCCGACAAGGCTTATGCTAAGAAGGTTAAAATAAAAACAAAAAATTCTTCTTCCGAGAATAACGAAGCAATTGATCAATCAGAGATTCTGTCCTGGTATGAAGAGTATGTTGTTCAGCAGGTAATTGCTGATCTTCAGAAGGAATATGAATATGATTATAACGAGGCACAGAGAATGATTTATTACGGCGGCTTAAAGATTTATTCTGCTGTTGATCTTCGTATCCAGAAAATAATGGAAAAATCCTTTGAAACGAGAGGCGGTTTCCCACGCTCTCATTATGATTCACGAGGAGAGCTTCCCGAGGCTTCAATGGTGGTTATGGACTATGAGGGCAGAATAGTCGGAATCGTCGGCGGCACAGGTAAAAAGACTGCCAACCGCGCATATAACAGAGCAACAGACAACCGAGCAAAGAGACAGCCCGGTTCATCAATCAAGCCTCTTGCTGTGTATGCACCTGCCGTTGATCTCGGCGTTGTTTCATCACAGTCCGTAATTCTTGAAGAGGCGATAACTGTAAAAGGAAAGCCATGGCCGAGAAACTTTAACGGTGACCACGGCTCAGGTGAATATGTAACAGTTGAAAACGCTCTTGTCCGTTCTCTCAATACTGTTCCCGTACGTATCCTTAACGAAATGTTAGGTGTAGAAGCAGGCTGGAGATATTGTAATGAATCCTTCCATCTTAACCTCAGCGAAGGTGATAAGGATCTCAGCCCCCTTGGCGTTGGCGGTACTCAGACCGGTGTTACAACTCTTGAAATGGCGGCAGCATTTGCTACCTTCGGTAATGGAGGAAGATATTTTGAGCCTTACAGCTACTTCAAGGTAACTGACAGAAACGGTAACGTTCTTCTTGATAACACAAATAATAAGCCTCAGCAGGCTATCGGCAGAAACACTGCTTCTGAGCTTCTCAACATGCTTACAAAGGCTGTTACAGAAAGCTTCGGTACCGGTTATGGCTCAAAGATAAGCGGCTTCCAGACCTTTGCAAAAACCGGTACAACATCTGATAACTGCGACAAATGGTATTGCGGTGGTACACCTCATTATGTTACAGCTGTTTGGTATGGCTTCGATTACCGTGCTGACCTTCGTACCGGCTCATCTAACCCTTCAAAAACTATTTTCAGACATATATTCAGCCAAATTCATTCAGGTATGTCTTCAAAAACCTTCAGTCAGGTACGAGACACTATTGATAACAAGCTGGCTGATGTAGAGCAGTAAGGTGATATTATGGTAATTCTTTCCGTAGATTACGGTGACGTAAGAACGGGTATTGCTGTATGTGATAAAATGGAAATACTTGCGTCACCCGTTAGGGTAATTACTCAATCATACGAGCCTAAATTAATTGCAGAAATCGAAAAAATCATAGAGCAGTATAAGCCTGAGCTTATTGTTGTGGGTCTTCCGAAAAATATGGACGGCACAAGCGGTGAAAGAGCCGAAAAATGCAAAAGCTTCGCTGATGCTCTGAGCGAAAAAACCGGTATCAGAACTCAGATGTGGGATGAAAGACTTACGACGGTTTCTGCTCACAGAGCTTTGAATGTAACGAATGTAAGAGGAAATAAACGTAAGGAAATTGTTGATGCAGTTTCTGCGGTTATGATTCTTGAAAGCTATCTTGCTTCAAAATAAGAACCCGACCCGACGAGCAATCAAAGATTGCGGTCGGGTACCCCGGAACCTTGATGTTGCGCAATAAAAAAAAGAAACGGAGTTTTCATTCCGTTTCTTTTTTTTTTGAAAAAATATCCTTGATCCCCATAACAATGAGAAAACCGCCGAAAATCTTCCTCAACAAATTTGTAGGGATAAAACTTATGATACAGTAGCCGATTAATACACCGATGAGCCCACAGATAATAAATGGCTTCAGATGTTTTTTATTGATCATCTCACTTTTTTTATAACTGATTACCGAGTATAGTGCGCAGGGGATAAAAAACATAAGATTTATTCCCTGCGCTTCTTTTTGATTTATATTCATCAGTTCCGTAAGAAAAATAATCAGCACTGAGCCTCCGCCAAAGCCCATAGAACATAGAAAGCCTGAAACAAAAGAAGCGATAGCTGTAAAAAAATTCATACAATCACCCTGATACCATTCGTATTCCTGCCCAAATCATAAAAGCAGCAAATATTTTTTTGAGAAAAGTATTTTTGATTTTTCTTGTAATTTTTACGCCAAAAAAAGAGCCTGCAACTCCCAAAGGAATGTACTTTAAGGCGTCTACAGGGGAGTAATCACCGTTTATGGCATATATTATTGCGCTCAGAATAGTAAGAGGTAAAATAACTGCAAGAGTTGTTGCATGAGCGTTCTTTTGGTTGAGTCCGATTTTTTTCATCAGAGGGACAAAAATCAACCCTCCTCCTGAGCCTACTGCTGAATTTATAATTCCTGCAAGAAGTGCATAAAAATATACTGTGGAATTCATTTTAATCACTCGTTTGTTTTTTTTATCAATATGTATTTTCCGATTTAGAGGCAAAAATATGTATAAAGAGGATGAAAATAAGCAATTTTGTTTCTTTAAACCCTTGTAAATAAAAATTATTAGTGTTATAATCACTTTATAAACCTTAGGAGGATTAGATATGATTTGTAAATTTTGTGGCAATGTAATTGACGACAATTCTGATTTTTGCTTTATCTGCGGTCAAAAAAATCCTGGAGAAGAAGCTTCTGTTGTTTCTGTTGCTGTAGAGAATACGGATGTATTTTCTCAGGCATCTGCTGCTTATGATGAAGATGCCCTTTCTTCGGATTCAACTGTTCCTGCAGAGTTTGACGGTGAAGAGTTTGGCGATGAAGTGTTTGAGGATGAAGCATACGAAGATGCCTCTGAGCCTGTTTACGGACAGCCGACTTCCATATATGCTCAGTCTGCACCCGTATATGCACAGCAGGTAATTATTCAGCAGGTTGCTCCCGCACAGATCGTCAAGTCGAAAAGTGGTAAAAATTCAGGCGAGGCTACAAAGGGCTCAAAGTTTTTTGCTGTAATCCTTTCTGCTTTATTCGTTTTACAGTTTATCCCCTGGATATGGTATAACAAGGCGAAAAAGGCCGGTGAGGAACAGAAGGCAATTGATCTTCTTAATTCTATTATGATCGGTCTTTGCATCTTTATGTTTGTTGTTGGTCTTGTAATCGGAAAAACCTTTTTGCTTTAATTTTACATAGCTTCCCTCCCTTCCGGGGAGGGATTTTTATTTATCAGTAACAGTTGTGACATATATACTCTTTTATTTGCATAGTAATTTTATGAAGAAAATTTGAAAAGAGGATTTAAAGATGACGAATACGGGTATATATGAATCCATAGCAAAGCGCACGGGTGGAGATATTTATATAGGGGTTGTCGGACCTGTTCGGACCGGCAAATCGACTTTCATTAAGGGCTTTATGGAAGAGTTCGTTTTACCGAATATTGAGGAAAAAGCGAAAAAAGAACGTGCAATGGATGAGCTTCCTCAATCTTCAACGGGCAGAACTATTATGACAACCGAGCCTAAATTTATTCCCGAGGAGGCCGCCGAGGTTAAAATCGGTGAATCGATGAATCTCAAGGTAAGAATGATTGACTGCGTCGGTTACGTTGTTCCGTCATCTTTGGGCTATATAGAAAATGAAGCACCGAGAATGGTTAAAACGCCATGGTTTGATGAAGAGGTTCCTTTTAATATGGCAGCTGAGGTTGGAACAAACAAAGTAATAACTGAACATTCTACCATAGGTCTTGTTGTAACAACCGACGGATCAATCAGCGATATTCCGAGAGAAGAATATGCTCAGGCAGAAGAAAAGGTTATAGCAGAATTGAAATCTATAAACAAGCCTTTTGTTATTGTTCTTAACAGCCGCAACCCTCATTCCGAGGATTGCAAAGTCCTTGCCGAAGAGCTTAGGGAAAAATATTCAGCAAGTGTTGTTCCGGTTAACTGCATTGAAATGAACGGGAAAGAGATCAGCGATATTTTCACTGAGCTTCTTTATGAGTTTCCGATTAAAGAAATGCTCGTTGATTTCCCGCGTTGGATTACAGGGCTTGAAAAAGAGCATGAAATAAGAAAAAATATTTATTCGGCTATTTCTTCTGAGGCTGTCTCTCTTAAGAAGGTTAAGGATTCTTATGGATTTGAAAAAAAGATAAAAGAAATTGATTCGGTCGATAGGTGTTATATCGATTCAATTGAGCTTTCAACCGGGTCGGTAAACATAAAAATTGACGTTTCGCCCGATTTGTTTTACAGAGTTGTCAGTGAAAAAACCGGACTCGATATTAAAAATGACCAACAGCTTATGAACGCTCTTCTTGAGCTTTCAGATGTAAAAAAGGATTGGGAAAGATTCCGTACTGCTCTGGATGAGGTTGAGGCAACGGGATATGGTATAGTTATGCCGACGATGAATGAGCTGTCCTTGGAGGATCCCGAAATAATGAAGCAAGGCGGAAGATACGGTGTGAGGCTTAAGGCGTCAGCTCCGTCAATTCATATGCTTAAGGCGAATATCAATACCGAGGTAGCACCGATAGTTGGAACGGAAAGTCAATCGGAAGAGCTAATTATGTATCTGCTCAAGGAATTTGAAGAGGACCCTTCGAAAATATGGCAGTCAAATATATTCGGAAAAACTCTCGACAGTCTTGTTAACGAAGGATTGCATAACAAGCTTTACAGAATGCCCGTTGATGCACGTATGAAGCTTCAGGAAACCCTTGAAAGAGTTATCAATGAGGGTTGCAGCGGACTTATATGTATAATACTTTAATAATTAACCCGTCTTTTTGACGGGTTTTTCTATTGACAAAATAATAAGGATAATATATAATTATATCGAACAAATGTTCTTTTTACGAGGCGGAAAGTATGGAGAGAGTAATAATACATTCGGATATGAATTCCTGCTATGCATCGATTGAGTGCAGCTTAAACCCTGAGCTTAAAGGGAAGGCTGTTGCTGTTGGCGGAAGCGAGGAGGACAGACACGGAATAATTTTAGCGAAAACAGAGCAGGCTAAAAAATACGGCGTAAAGACAGGGGAACCTATCTGGCAAGCTAAAAATAAATGCCCAGACCTTATAGTTGTTAAACCTCATTTTGACAGATATTTAAAATATTTTTCTCTCGCTCATGATATTTATGCCCGTTATACTGATAAAATTGAACCAATGGGTCTTGATGAGGTGTGGTGCGACATTACAGGAAGTATGATGCTTTTCGGGTCAGCTGAAAAAATAGTTGATGAAATACGGGAAAGCTTTAAAAATGAGCTCGGTATTACTGTTTCCGTTGGCATTTCTTATAACAAAATATTTGCTAAGCTCGGAAGTGACCTCGCTGCCAATGACAGCATTTGTAAAATCACAAGGGAAGATTTCAAAGAAAAGGTCTGGCCTTTATCTGCGGGAGCAATGATGGGCGTAGGCAGAAGAACGGCGGCAAAGCTTGCTTCTTACGGAATGAAAACAATAGGAGATATTGCCGCAGTATCTCCTGATTGGCTGACAAAGATTTTTGGAGTTGCAGGTAAAGAAATGTGGATTTATGCAAACGGACTTGATAGCTCAAGGGTTATGACTGATGGATATTCCCCGCCGATTAAAAGCATCGGACACGGTATAACTTGCACTTCTGATCTTGTCAATACTGATGAGGTATGGAAGGTGTTCCTTTCGCTTAGCCAGGATATTTCAAAAAAGCTGCGTAACGCAGGCTTCTCTGCCTCAGGGATACAAATCTCAGTAAAGAATAACAAGCTCGTTACGAAACAATTTCAATGTGATTTACCCTATGTTACCCAATCTCCGAAGGAGATAGCTGAGACGGCAATTGGTTTGTTTTCGAAAAATTACACATGGAATTTTGATGTAAGGGCAGTAAGTGTAAGAGCAATAAATCTCAGAGATGAAAATTCACCCGAGCAGTTAAGTCTTTACAGTGATTATACAAAACACGAAAAGCAGAAGAAAATTGACGATGCTGTTATGGATTTAAGACGGCGCTTCGGAGAAAAATCTGTTTTCAATGGCTGTCTTTTAACTGAAAATAAAATTCCGGGTCATAATAAGGATAAAATACCTTTACCGAAAAAAATATACAGATAAGAAGGGAAAAGAATGTACGGTAAAAAAGTTTATGTTGATGTTGTTGCACGGATTGACATCGACGGATTTGTTACGCCTTTGACTGTTATTTGGGAAAATGGGAAAAGATTTAATATTGATAAGGTATATAATGTGCAAAGAGCCTATGCAACCAAGGTCGGCGGAACAGGTGTAAGATATGAAATTTCTGTTTTGGGAAAAAGAACCTATCTTTTTGAGGACGAGGGAAAATGGTTTGTTGAGGCGAAGACTTGATTTTTTTTGAAAAATAGTGTAAAGTATAACTGTTGTGTTAATTTATGTAAAGTTATACAATATTTGGTGTATAATTAAGAGCTTCAATTGAAAGGATTAAGATAAATAATGGCTAAGAAATCCGATTATTCAAATGACGATATTTTAATGCTGGAGGGTGCTGACAGAGTAAGAAAGAGACCTGCGGTTATTTTCGGCTCTAACGGTATTGCCGGCTGTGAACACTCTATTTTTGAAATTTTATCCAACTCAATTGACGAAGCAAGAGAGGGACACGGTGACAAAATTATTGTTACCCGTTTTTCTGACGGCTCCGTTGAGGTGCAGGATTTCGGCAGAGGCATTCCTGTCGGTTACAATGAAAAATACGACCGCTATAACTGGGAGCTTGTTTTCTGTGAGCTTTATGCCGGCGGTAAATATAAGACCAACTCAGGCGGCAGCTATGAATATTCTCTCGGTCTCAACGGTCTCGGCCTTTGTGCCACACAGTTTGCAAGTGAATATATGGATGCCGAAATTAAAAGCGGCGGAGAAAGACACACTCTTCACTTTGAAAAAGGAAACAACATTGGTGGACTTGTCAGTGAGCCTTATTCAAAAAAAGATACGGGTACACGTATAAAATGGAAGCCCGACACAGAGGTTTTCACGGATATTGATGTTTCTCTCGAATATTATCAGCAGGTAATGCAGAGACAGGCTATTGTCAATCCGAAGGTGCGCTTCGAGCTTAAAAATCAGATTAAGGGCGGCTTTGAAACCTTCTCTTATTACTATGAAAATGGTATTAGCGACTATGTAAAGGAAATAGCAGGGGAGGATACAATTTCTTCCGTTCAGTTCTGGCAGGCCGAAAGGCAGGGTAAGGACAGAGAGGATTTGCCGGAATACAAGGTAAAGTTGAATGTCGCGCTTACTTTCTCGAATAAAAAACAACTTATCGAATATTACCATAACTCAAGCTTCCTTGAGTTCGGCGGCTCTCCCGATAAGGCAGTAACCAACGCTCTTGTGGCGCAAATTGATGCTTATCTCAAGCAGACGGGTAAATACTCAAAGAGCGATAGCAAGATTAAATTTCAAGACATAGCTGACTGTCTTATCCTTGTTTCTTCTTCCTTTTCTACGGAAACATCCTATCTCAACCAGACAAAAAAAGCTATCACCAATAAATTCATTCAGGAAGCTATGACAGAGTTTCTTCGCCATCAGATGGAGGTTTACTTCATCGAAAATAAAATGGAGGCGGATAAGATTGCCGATCAGGTTCTCATAAATATGAGAAGCCGTGTTAAGGCAGAAGCGGCGAGAATAAACATAAAGAAGACCCTTGCATCCTCTAACGATATGGCAAACCGTGTGCAGAAATTCGTTGACTGCCGCAGTAAGGATATAGACAGACGAGAGCTGTTTATAGTTGAAGGTGACTCAGCTCTCGGTGCCTGTAAGCAGGCAAGAGACTCTGAGTTTCAGGCTATTATCCCCGTAAGAGGTAAGATTCTCAACTGTCTGAAATCCGAATATGATAAGATTTTCAAAAGCGAAATCATTACTGACCTTCTTAAGGTTTTAGGTTGCGGTGTGGAAGTGCATTCAAAAGCAATGAAGAATATGTCTACCTTTAGCCTCGATAATCTCCGCTGGAGTAAAATTATTATCTGTACCGACGCCGACGTGGACGGTTATCAGATAAGGACGCTTATTCTTACAATGATTTACCGTCTTGTTCCCACACTTATCAAAGAGGGGAAGGTCTTTATTGCCGAATCACCTCTTTATGAAATCACCTGCGGTAACGAAACCTGGTTTGCTTACACAGAAAAGGAAAAATCCGATGCAATTGAAGAAATCGGCAATCGCAAATATACCATTCAGCGTTCAAAAGGTCTCGGCGAAAACGATGCGGATATGATGAATCTTACGACAATGAATCCCGCAACGAGAAGACTTATAAAAATCGATCCCACCGAAGCATCTCTTATGGCAGAAAAATTTGATTTGTTTGAAGGAAATAATCTTTCGGGAAGAAAAGAATTCATTGAAAATTACGGTCATCTATATATTGATATGACTGATGTCAGCTGATTATAGCGAGGTAAAGAAATGGCACGAAAAAAAACAACTAAAAAAGAAGATGATGGTGACCTTCTTAAAAATACCCATATAAGCAATGCCGGTGAAATTGTAGAGCAGAGGATAACCGATACTCTTGAAATCAATTTTATGCCCTATGCGATGAGCGTTATTCTTTCAAGAGCAATTCCTGAAATTGACGGCTTCAAGCCCTCTCATAGAAAGCTTTTATACACTATGTATAAAATGGGACTTCTCACCGGCGGCAGAACGAAATCTGCAAACATCGTCGGTCAGACTATGCGTCTTAATCCTCACGGTGATGCGGCTATTTATGAAACAATGGTCCGTCTTTCAAAGGGTAATGAGGCTCTTCTTAATCCTTTTGTTGACTCAAAGGGTAACTTCGGTAAGGCTTATTCCCGTGATATGCACTATGCTGCTGCACGTTACACCGAGGCAAAGCTTGAAAGCATCTGCAATGAGCTTTTCCGTGAAATTGACAAGGATACAGTTGACTTCGTTGATAACTACGACAGCACAATGAAGGAGCCAACACTTCTTCCCGTAACCTTCCCGTCAATTTTGGCAAACACCAACCTCGGTATTGCTGTTGGTATGGCTTCATCAATTTGCTCCTTCAATCTCAAGGAGCTTTGTGAAACCACCATTGAGCTTATCAAAAATCTTGACCATAACTGCATTGAAACTATGCCTGCGCCCGATTTTATCGGTGGCGGTACCATAGTTTATAACCGTGACGAAATGGAAGAGATTTACCGTACCGGCCGAGGCGGTATCAAGGTACGTGCAAAGTATACTTATGATAAGGAATTCAACTGTATTGATATCAAGGAAATTCCTCCTACAACCACAGCTGAGGCTATAATTGATAAAATCATCGAAAGAGTAAAGGCAGGTTCAATCAAGGAAATCACCGATGTCCGAGATGAAACCGATAAGCAGGGCCTTAAAATTACCATTGATCTCAAGCGTGGCACCGATGCAGATAAGCTTATGCAAAAGCTTTATAAGCTTACACCTTTAGAGGATTCCTTCTCCTGTAACTTCAATGTTCTTGTTGACGGTTATCCGAGAGTAATGGGTGTTAAGGATATTCTTATCGAATGGATACGCTTCAGAGGCAGATGTGTAAGAAGAAGGGTTATGTTTGACCTTAATAAGGCTGAATCAAGGCTTCATCTTTTAAGAGGTCTTGAAAAAATTCTTCTTGATATTGATAAGGCTATTGCTATCATAAGAAAGACCGAAGAAGAAGCAGAGGTTGTTCCGAATCTTATGATCGGCTTCGGTATTGATGAAATTCAGGCAGAATATGTGGCAGAAATCAAGCTTCGCCATCTCAACAGAGAATACATTCTTAAACGTCTTAAAGATATTGAGAATCTTGAAAACACAATCAAGGAAATGAAGGAAATTCTTGATTCAAAGGCAAAAATCAAAAAGATAATTATCGGTGAGCTTACCGAAATTATCAAAAAGTACAGCAAGGAAAGAAAGACCGATCTTTATTATGTAACCGATGAAGACAACCAGGAGTTTGTCGAAGAAATTCCCGATTATGCCGTCAATCTCTTCCTTACAAAGGGAGGATATTTCAAAAAAATCACTCCTCTTTCACTTCGTATGGGTGGTGATCATAAGTTCAAGGAAAACGATGAAATTTTCCAGAGCTTTGAAACCACCAATAATAATGACCTTCTTTTCTTTACAGACAAGTGTCAGGTTTATAAAGCTAAGGTGTCTGATTTTGCTGATTCAAAGGCAAGTGTTTTAGGTGAATTTATTCCTTCACGTCTTGAAATGGATGAGGGTGAAAATGTAATCTATATGGTTGTTACAAATGACTATAAGGGTTATATTATGTTCTTCTTTGACAACGGTAAAACTGCAAAGGTTACTCTTTCATCCTATGCAACGAAGACAAACCGCAAGAAACTTATCAAGGCCTACAGTGACAAGTCGCCTCTCGTTATTCTTATGTATCTTCCTGAAGATAAGGAAATTGTTCTCGAAACAACCGGCGGAAGATGTCTTCTTATTGATACAGCTGTTATTTCACCGAAGGCCATGAAGGATACACAGGGTGTCGGCTGTATCACTCTTAAGAAAAATCAAAAGCTTTCAGCTGTCCGTGAATATGTTCAGGGCGAATTTGTTAAGCCGTCAAGATATAAGGCGAAAAATCTTCCTTCAGCCGGGGCTGTTATCAGCACTGAGGATGTTATGAAAAAGAATAATATGACATTCGAAGGATTTGAATAATTTAATAAAATAAGTATACTCTCCGATTTTTATCAATCGGAGAGTTCTTTTTGCGTATAAGTGTTGCAAAAGTAACTGTTTGTTAACAAATCTGTGATAATGTTATTTAATTATTTTATATAATTAAATAAGGAAAATGATATATTGAGGAGTATTGAATGAAACCGGAGTTAACAACTGTCAGAAATCTCATTGAAATATCAGCGAAAAAATTTGCTGATAAGGATTTTTGCCGTTATATTGTGAACGGTGATTTAAAAGTAAAAAGCTATAAAGAATTTTACTGTGATTCTCTTTCTGTGTGTCGCTATATTAAAAGCGTTACAAAGAAAAAAATCAATATTGCCTTTATCGGTAAAACAAGTTATGAGTATATTGCTTGTCTCACAGGAATGATTTTCAGCGGAAACATTGTTGTTCCTTTTGCACCTGATATCAGTACCGAGGAGGCTGCTGAGCTCTTTGACGATGCAGATATCAGTATGCTTTTTTGCGAGGAGAAATTTAAAGAGAAGGCCGCTGAGATTTCTTCTTTATACAGCGGTATAAAGAAAACTGTTTCATTGGGCGATGCTGACTGGTTTTCTGAGATATTTAAAAAATACTCTGATGAAAAGTATTCTTATCTGTCTGATGAATGTGTCGAGGCTGATGATTGCGCTTTGATAATTTACACCTCCGGGACTACGGGAAAACGGAAGGGTGTAATGCTTTCAAACAGAAATCTTGCGGCAAATTCCTCTTACGATACATACAATATGGAAAATGATGATGTGAGCTTTTCAGTTCTTCCTATGCACCATGTGTTTTGTTATGCGTGCGATGTTCTTAAAACGGTTTACGACGGGGGTACACTTTGCCTCAACGGCGAATTGGTTAATCTTTATAATAATATTCTTATTTTTGAGCCTACAATAATGAGAATAGTTCCGTCCCTTTGCCGGTCGATACTGACAAAAATCAAAATCAGCGAAAGAAGGCATCCCGAGCTTTCTCCGAGACAGGCTGCCGAGCTTGTGGTCGGAAAAAATTTCCGCAGAATGATAGCGGGGAGTGCGTTTCTCAGCGGTGCTTTAATTGATGAGTTCGAAAAATACGGTATTACGGCAAGACAGGGCTACGGAATGAGCGAATGCAGTCCGCGCATCACAACCTCTGATTTTACCGACCATCTGAAATATTCAAACGGAGTTCTTCTCGGTACCGATGATGTTCGTGTAAGAGACGGTGAAATTCAGGTGAAAGGGCCGAGTGTTATGCTCGGATATTACAAGATGCCCGAAGAAACAGCCGAAGCATTTACTGAAGACGGTTATCTTCACACAGGTGACCTCGGCTACATCAAGGACCGTCATGTATTCTTAACCGGCAGGAAGAAAAATCTTATTATCCTTTCAAACGGAGAAAATATTTCTCCCGAAGAAATCGAAAATAAATTTTCTGATGAGTCAATTGTTAAGGATGTAATTGTAAAGGCTGAAGGGGACAGACTTGTTGCGGAAATTTTTCCCGATTATTTTTATGCTGAAAATACAGGCATCGAAAATATCGACAATGCTCTTTCAGAAATAATTGACAGAGTAAATTCATCACTTAAATCCGACAGACAGATTCATTATTTTGTAATAAGACAAGTTCCATTTATGCGTACATCCACCGGAAAAATAATCAGAGACAGTTTTTATTTTAAGGAGGCATGATAAAAAGTAAGTGGTAGAAAAATCCGAGAACTTTGTTTATGTGTTATGATAAAGATAACAGGAAGACAGAGTAGAAACTAATTCGACATAGCTACTGGTCTACGAGATCGCTTAAGGAGAATGAAGGG
>JAZUMO010000027.1:0-11878 GCA_045603665.1 Acutalibacteraceae bacterium | reverse complement strand
AATAATGCACGGCCCATCCGATAATAACATTACCTTCAATGCAAGCAGATGTTGCTCCGCTTTCAGCAAGCTTCCTTGCTTCCTCACAGGCATACTTCATAAACCCGTCAAGGTCTTTTTTATTAATCAGTGTCTTTCCGTCTTTTTCGATTCTGACACCGTTATTTATTTTCTCAGCGAGTACATCACTTATAATTTGTTCAAGGCATTCTTTTACCTTTTTCTGTTCGGGTGTTTCTGCTTTGAGATTTAAAACTTCCATTTCGTCCTCCTATATTTATATTTTTCCTTCCAGGTACTCCACAAGTCTGTCCCTTGCCTGCTCCCAGCCGTAGCACACAAAGGCAGCATTACCTACTTCTTTCATCAGCTCTATCCAGTCACTCTGGGCATCGGACACTACACCGCCCTGCCTTTTCTTAAGCTCGATATAAAGGGAGCCGAAACCGCACTTCTTCACCGGGAGGCAGTTATCGCTCACGCCTTCCTTCAGACCTTCCCTTTTTAGCTTCGCACCTTCATATTTACTGCGCTTGCCCTCATTGGGAATATGATAAAAGGCTTTAAGCTCGGGATACTTGTATGTATTTGCCTCTACCCACTCAAAAAGAGCCTGCTGTTCTTCGCTCTCTGACGGCACAGGCAATTCGGAAATCAGCCTTTTCTTTGATTGTTTTTCTGCCTGAGCTTTCATACAAAAGGGCAGATTACTTTTTACAAGAGTATGTCTTGCTCCTGCGACCTTTTTTGATTTGCTGTCGTGATGCGGACAGTCTTTATAAGGACAATCAAAATCTGTACAATATTTAATCATCCGTCTGCCTCACCGTAATCATCATCACAGCAGATTTCTTCAAAGTCTGCGGCCGTTGCATTTGAAAAGCTCTGATTAAGACCTTCCTTTGCTTTTTCGAGAGCTTCCTCTCTGCTGACTGAGGAAACCTTGCCCTCATTCTTACTGCCACAGAAATGTACCTCTCTTGCCACAACCTCAAAGGCTGTTCTTTTACTGCCGCCCTTGTCTTCATACTGTCTTGTCTGTATAGAGCCCTGAACGGCAATCATAGATCCTTTGCGGAAATACTTCTCAACCCTTCGCGCCATACCCTCCCAGGCTACTATGGTTATAAAGTCGGCCTTCCTCTCGCCTTGTGAAACATTTCTGTCAACAGCTATCTGAAAGCTGCATACATCTTTTCCCGTCGGTGTTACACTCAGCACGGGATTAGCTGTGAGCCTTCCCATCAATACTGCACAGTTAAGCATATCTTTTCTTCAGCTCCTCTCGTTCTTCATCGGTGAGACTCTTCTCCCCTGTTATGAGAAAGTACCCTGCACCCTCTTTAATTTTCTTCCCTGCAACCTCATTGGTCAGTGCAGGGATAAGACAGCAGAACAGAAGCTCAAAGATTTCCTTTTGACTTTTGCCCTCATAGGCTATGAGCTCCTTCGTACACTGCCCTGTCTTCTGACGAATCTCATCAAATTCACGGTAAGCCCGTGCACGTGCATCCTCTGCCTGCTTTTCGCTTATGTACTTGAGACGAAGAGTTTCAACTTCCTTTTCGGCCATATCCTTATGGACCATTCTCAATTTGTAGCGCTCATATATGTACTTCATAGCCTCAAGAAAATGCACATTGACTGTTGAATATCCGAGACGTTCCTTTTTATCCTCGGCTTTTCCGTGGACTCCCTGATATTGACTAAAGCTTTCTCCGTTCCAAGCCATCTGCTTGATTTTTTGAAACTGTTCTTCAAGCTCTTCAAAACTGCTCATCAGATTCTCCTTCCTGTTAAGTTTTCGTTATAAAACTTTACACATTTCCAAGTCTTGCAAAAGCTGACAAAAAATCAGCTTGTATCCTTTTTCTTTTTACCCCGGCGCCGTTCATCAGGCGGAGGCTCTTTTACATATTTAAAGCACCAGTAACCGTACTTGGTGCATTTACAGTCCACATATTTGTACCCTTTCGGCACTGCGGGTGGTTTCATTTCCGTGTACAGCCTTTTAACCTCTTTAGGCTTGTCCTTTTCGGGTTTTCGGGCATTTCTTGTCTGATACCACCTTTTCCCGCCTACCTCAGGTGTCCAGTGCTCCCATAGGTAATTAGCAAGTCCCGTATAATCCTGTCCGTGGTCGATATTATGGTAATAGTTGTGTTCACGGAGATTTACCATATATACATTTGTGCCGTATTTCCACTGCTTACGGATTATTTCTTTCGGTATGCCCTCAGAGACCATGTGAAAATGGATCCTGTGTGTTGATTTACCTCTGCCGATATAAAAATATATAACCGCATCGGGACAGGCATATCTTAGCCGACGGATGTACAGACCGCGGATATACCGTGCTTCCTTCATCGTATGTACTTCGTTTTCATCATCGAAGGTCAATGTACTGTATATGGAAGTGGGAGAGAAATTTTCATTAAAGCTTCTTATGTGCTTCCGCCTTGATATGCCCTCTTTATGAGCTTCTCTCTCCTCTTCCGTAGTAAACCTCAGCCGAGGCTTTGCCTTCTTGATGTCTTTGGTTTTGTCAGCAACGGTATAGATTTCCTTTTCGAGTACCGAACCCGAATAGATTATTCTCATTGCTTTTCTTTTCACTTGGGTTACTTCACCACCTTGTTTTATGTACTTTCGGCGGTAAGTTTGACATATCATTAAATGTGTGATATACTATTAATGCTAAATATTGCACTTACCGCCTTCGGGCATCGGTCTACATAAGTTCGCACCTTATGTAGGCTCTTTTTTTATGCTTTTTTCTGCCTTGAAAATCTCTTAATGGCTCTCTCTGCCTGCTCATCGGTCAGAGAGCAGAAATCATCCGTTCCCATACCGCAAACGAAGAAGGTACCGAAGATATAATCCTCATAGGCTCCCTGCTTGATACGGCAGTTGAAACGAAGGTTACTGAGCTTGTTTTCGTTGTTACAGACGATAAGCATGTCCGGAAGTCCGTCGTCGCAGGTGGTCTCAATACCGCCCTCGACTATCTTCTGCAGATTCTCGAGCTTAAGTCTGATAATTCTCTTGTATGGCTCCATAAAGGGCGGCACGATAACCACCGTTATTTTATCTGTCTTTCCCATTGTTATTCTCCTTTGCCCTCATAAGTCTCTCCTGACGGAGTGTTTCGAGGTTGATACTGTTGATTTTCTTTTGTGTGCTGAGCGCATTACGTAACTTTGTGATTTTTCTATTCTGAAAATCAATAATCTTATCCTGTATAGCTAATATTTCTTTCTGGTCTGAGATAGTGCCTTTTTGCACCTCTATGATTTTTGCTTGTTTTCTAACAACATCCTCTTTCAGTCTGATTCTGTCTTCAAGAGCGATAAGAGGTTTTTTAAAGAGAACAAGCAATACCAGCACAGCCGCCAGAGCGAAATACACTGCGCTGAATTCACCTAATGTTTCAAACATATCATTTGACTTCCTTTCTTGATTTTCTTCCGGGCTTTGCCTCGGTTGTTTGTCCGCATTTTGTCGGGTCATTTCTGCAAGGGTTTGCGCAGTTCCTGCGGTCCCGACATTCACGGCAGCAGATATTCCCGTGACGTTTGTCGCAGTTGAACAGCTTACACATCATACGGCTTCACCCCTTTCCACAAAGCTCTGCAGCTCTTCTTTTTTGATTTTCCATTTACCGCATATTTTTGATGCAGGTATCTTTTTTGCTTGAACGAGCTTGCGGGCTGATTCGTAGTCGCACCTTAAAACGACAGCACATTCGCCTACGGTTAAAAGCACCGGGAGCTCACTCCAGGAGCGAGTTACTAACTTGGCATTTTTCATTATGTATCATTCCTTTCCTGTGGTTGGGTATTCGTGTCGTTATCGACACATTTTATGTTAAAAAAATTTCATCCTGCGACCTTTTGAGAAAATTTGATATAGCCACAGCTTCCGCAGGGGTGAAGTCTGCGTAGCCATTTACCTTATCTGTGTAAGTTCTTTTAGTTATGCCTAAAAATTCTGCCATAGCATCATCTGTGATTTTTTCCAGCATCTGATACGCCTTAAGAGCATAATACTGAGGATGCTTTTTTACCCTTTTTTTCATTGACATATAATCACCTCGCTTTCTTTGTGTCGCTATCGACACATTTATACTATCACCTTTTTGTGTCTTTGTCAACACTTTTTGTTGTAATTTTCAAAAAAATGTTGCTTTTTCAAAACACTTGTGCTATTATCATATCGAGGTGAATAATATGCTCGGCGAAAAAATAAGAAAATTAAGAAAAGAAAACGGCTGGCGCCAAGACCAGCTCGCAGATATTCTTAACAAAGAATTTGGATTAAAAATAGACAGAGTAATGATAAGTAAATGGGAAACAGGATATCAGACACCCGTTTTATATACTATCTCCTGTCTTGCGAAAGTTTTTGATGTGTCTATCGATTTTTTAAATGGTGATGGAATTGTCAAACACAATAAAAAAGGTATAACAATCCCTGTTCTCGGTTATGTTCGTGCCGGCATTCCTATAGAAGCAGTCGAAGACATACTCGACTATGAAGAAATATCACATGATATGGCTTCTAACGGCGAACATTTCGCACTTTCAATTAAAGGTGACAGTATGGAACCGAAAATCAGTGAAGGCGATGTAGTAATCGTCCGCAAGCAGAATATAGTTGAAAATGGTGAGCTTGCCGTAGTCCTAGTTAACGGTAATGATGCCACTGTTAAGAAATTCTATAAGAATGATAACGGTGTTACTCTCATTTCCACTAATTCTTCTTATGAACCGTTTTATTATTCAAAAGAGCAGGTTGAAAAATTGCCTGTTCAGATAATAGGTAAAGTGGTCGAACTAAGAGCAAAATTTTAATTTGTTACTTTTTGCAGTTTTTGTGACTTATTTAAGTGATAGTGACTTTTTTCGCTATCACTAATAATAAAAAATCCGCCCTCATAGGCGGTAGGAAGAAGGAAAAAAGATGGATAAAAGAATCTCAGCCCTCATAGTCACTGTTGTCGCAATATCCCTTTTTTTGTTTTTTCATAGTTACGATGTTATAGAAGAAAAAAACATTCAGATTTCAAAATTGGAAACTGAAGTAAGCGACTTAGAAAAACAACTCGAAACGGCAAAGTCAAACTATGAAAAAGAAGAGAATAATGCTGCGTTTTTATTCTTTGATGCAGAAAGAATGTGGAAATCCGATGCCTTCTTTTGTTGCACAATCAAAGATGATAAATGCTACCACAAAGGTTTTTATTGTTTTTCACGTTCAGAAGAAGCTGAAGAGTTAATTACCAATGCATACTTAATTGACGATGCAAAAGAACTCGGATATACACCGTGTCCAATATGTTATGGGGAAGATTAATATGAAAAAAATACTTCTTTCTTTTATTCTTCTGTTGCTTATCCTTATGCCTGTTACAGTTTTCGCCCATTCGGGCAGAACAGATGGGAACGGTGGTCACTATAACAGAAGCACAGGAGAATATCATTATCATCACGGCTATCCTGCACACGACCATACTAATGGTGTCTGTCCCTATGATTTTGATGATAAGACAGGAAGTAGCTCCGGCTCCTCTTACAGTTCTTCATCATCTTCAAGCGATAAATACAAAACTTATTGGCAGAATGCCGAGAAAGAAATCTCTGATCTCAAAGATGATCTCGTAGAAGAAAGTATCAAAGCCAATAAGCTTGAAAGTCAACTTTCCGAATTAAAGGAAACTTTATCTGAATACAAATTTTTCCTTATGGTCGCTATAATTGTAGTATTGGTGAGTATCATTATAGCCGCAAGGTTTAAATATAAATATGACGACTCCACAGGCATAGAATTGGCCAAGTATAAAAAGGAAGTTACAGCTCTCCAAAAAACAAACCGAGAAATCAAAGACCGCTTACTCAATGCCGAAAATAAGCTGAAAAATAAAGAAAAGACTATACACGAACTACAAAATGCCGCAAACAAACCGAAGCTTTTCTCCGGCTCCTCTGTTTACATCGGCACTGCAGTGGTCGATACAAATCTTAACGCACTATGTAAAACCTACGCTGAATATGTTGCAGCTCGTTACAGAGGAAAAGGATATACTGTTACTACAATTTCAAATAGTAACAGACTTGAAAAATATCTAAAAGCAACCAAGCCAGGTAAATGTTTACTCATTCAATGTGTTTACACTGTTTCTGCTCCTGCATTAAATGAAGCATCTGTAGTTGCATTATACTCAACCTATATTCGCTTGAATAACAGTTATTTAAATAACACAACACCTGTTCTTATTACAAATGTTTCATTGACCGATGAAGCAAAAGATTTTGCAGAGCAATTAAACATAACCTATAAAGAAAATTATTGTATGTAATTAACTACAAAAATAAAAAATCCCCCATCGAGGACCAGTCGATGAGGAAACGTAAAACCATATTCACCCAACCACAGGTAGAATGACGGGATTACTCTGTCATTTTACCATAAATCACCGAAAAAAGTCAAGGAAAGGACAGAAATAATGGCAAAATATACACGAAGAAAAGACGGTAGGTATCAGGCGAGAATATACCTCGGTAAAGATGAAACAGGAAAGAAGCTCTTTAAGTATGTGTACGGCTCTACCCCTGCCGAACTGACGAAGGCAGAATCCGCCCTCAGGGCTACTCTTGAAAAAGGCATTGACATTATGAGCTTTGATGATACCTTCTCCCAGTGGTTCTCCCGACTAAAGACTATAAAAGAAACTGAAATGACTGACAGTGAGTTTTCAACCTTTGTTTCCAGAGTTTCTGTTTTTGAGGAAATCATAGGAAAATATCCACTTAAAATGATCAATCAGCAAAACATACAACCAATCATAAACGAAGTATTTAAGTGTAATCCGTCAACAGGAAAACCGTCAGCAAAAAGAACAGTCGAAAGGTATCTGCACGCTTTATCGTCAGTTTTTGAATATGCTATAGAAAACAGAGCTTCAGACTTTAATCCCTGCAAATATGTAAAAATCCCTAAAAATGCAAAAACAGAAGAACGAAGAGCATTAACCCTTGAAGAACGAAAATGGATTGAAGATACACCCCACCGTGCACAAACCGCAGCTATGCTGTTGCTGTATTCAGGGTTAAGACGAGGCGAAGCCACCGCACTTCTGTGGAGTGACATTGATTTTGAAAACAAGACTATAACCGTAAATAAATCTTATGATTTTAAAAATTATCAAATCAAATCACCTAAAACATCTGCAGGTACCAGAGTTGTCTCTATCCCCAACAAACTCGTAAGATATCTGAAAACAGTAAAAAGGACAAGCATGTATGTCTTGACCACTGCTTCAGGCAAGATGATGTCTGATACTGCGTGGAAAAGACTGTGGGACAGTTATATCTGCGATTTGAACTTGAAATACGGAAAAAGCATTAATAAGAGAAACAAATTCGATCCTAAAGGTAATGAGATAACTATTCTCCCCTTCACACCGCACAACCTCCGACACACCTTCTGCACTATAATGTACGAAGCAGGAATCGATGTGCTTACCGCAAAAGAACAGATGGGACACAGTGATGTTAAAACAACCCTTGCGATTTACACCCATCTGGACAGCCAGCATAAAAAGAAAAACATCTCAAAAATGGACAATTATCTCGATACAAGCACCGGGTAACTTCTCGGTGCTTTTTTAATAGGTTTTGACACACCTGTTGACACACCCGCTTATGCCTTTTCAATACCTTTTATTCCCATTCTATCCACACTAAAAATATATAAAAGAGAAAGCAAAAAAGCCCGTAAACGCCCTAAATATAAGGCTTTACAGGCTTTTTCACTTTGGCAGGGGCAGAAGGGCTCGAACCCTCGGCACGCGGTTTTGGAGACCGCTGCTCTACCAACTGAGCTATACCCCTATAGAAATTAACTGGTGGGCCATCAGGGACTCGAACCCCGGACCAACCGGTTATGAGCCGGTTGCTCTAACCAACTGAGCTAATGGCCCATCTATGTCAGCTGACTTTTGATAGTATATCAAACTTTGTATGTTTTGTCAAGTGATTTTTTTATATTTTATTCTATTTTTTATCATAATACATACAAAAATATACTTCTTGATTTCCATAAACAAAAGCCACTCCCAAGAGCGGCTTTCATTATTACAAAAGGATAAATTATTTGAGAGTTGCCTTTGCGCCAGCTTCTTCAAGCTTCTTAGCCGCTGCTTCAGCATCGTCTTTTGACATTGCTTCCTTGATAACTTTGGGAGCACCATCAACAGCTTCCTTAGCTTCCTTGAGGCCAAGACCTGTGATTTCACGAACAACCTTGATAACAGCGATCTTGTTAGCGCCGCATTCTGTGAGTTCAAGATCAAATTCTGTCTTTTCTTCAGCAGCAGTTGCTTCAGCAGCAACGGGGCCTGCAGCTACAACTGCAGCAGCAGCTGATACACCGAATTCATCTTCAACAGCGTGTACGAGTTCTGAGAGTTCAAGAACTGTAAGAGTCTTAAGTTCTTCAATAATAGCAGTAATTTTTTCTGATGCCATGGTAGTTTACCTCCAAGTATTTTGTAATTTTAAAATTTGATTATGCTTCAGCGGGAGCTTCAGCAGGAGCAGCTTCGCCGTTTTTATCAACAATAGCCTGGATAGCACGGGCGAAAGCAGAGATAGGTGCCTGGAAGGCGCCAAGAACGTTTGCAAGAAGTACTTCACGTGAGGGAAGCTTAGCAAGACCGCTGATTTTAGCAAGGTCAATTACTTCCTTGTCGATAAAGCCATTCTTAATTTCAAAGTTTTTGTGTGTGTCTGCAAACTTGCTGAGAATACGAGCTGCAGCAACATAATCATCTGCACTTGTTGCGATAGCAGTTGTGCCTTCAAGTACTGAATCGAGACCGGTAAGCTCTGTGTTTGCGATAGCAAGCTTTAAAAGAGTGTTCTTAACAACAGTGTATTCAACACCTGCTTCACGAAGCTCCTTACGAAGAGCTGTATCATCAGCAACGTTGATACCTTTGTAGTCAACAATAACACCGGCGATGGAGTTATTGAGTCTTTCGGTAAGATCAGCAACAACCTGTTTCTTCTGTTCTAAAACGATAGCGCTTGGCAAATGAATTCACCTCCTGTAATATTTTGTACCCTTGGTGTAAGAACTAAAATAAAACCCTTTCCCTCAAACCGAGAGAAAGGGTGACATAGTTAAATAGAGTAATTCTAAATTAATTATGTTCCGTTCCTCGGCAGGCGGCACAAAGCCTTTAAGTCTGACACCTGCTGTCTTAGGGCTGGACAGCTGAATTATAATACCACAACATTTTTAAAATGTCAAGCATTATTTAAAAATTAATTACTGAGCGTTAGCAGCTGAACCAACCTTGTTGGGATTAACCTTAACGCCGGGGCCCATGGTTGCAGCAACAACGCATGAACGGATGTACTGACCCTTTGCAGCAGCGGGCTTAGCCTTGATGATAGCATCAAGAAGAGTAGTGAAGTTTTCGTTAAGCTTCTCTACACCGAAAGATGCCTTGCCGATAGGACAGTGAATGATATTTGTTTTGTCAAGACGGTACTCAATCTTACCGGCCTTTGCTTCAGTAACAGCCTGAGCAACGTTAGGAGTAACAGTACCTGCCTTGGGGCTGGGCATAAGACCACGGGGGCCAAGAACCTTACCGAGACGACCTACAAGACCCATCATGCTGGGATGTGCGATAGCAACGTCAAATTCCATCCAGCCTTCGCCCTGGATTTTTGCAACGAGGTCTTCAGCGCCTACTACTTCTGCGCCTGCAGCCTCAGCTGCCTTTGCTTCTTCGCCTTTTGCGAAAACAGCAACACGGACAGTTTTACCTGTACCGTTGGGAAGAACAACTGCGCCACGAACCTGCTGATCAGCGTGACGTGAGTCAACACCGAGACGGATGTGTGCTTCAATTGTTTCATCGAACTTTGCGGTAGCAGTCTTAATTGTTAACTCAAGTGCTTCCGCAGGATCGTAAAGATTTGATTTGTCTACAAGCTTTGAGCCTTCGACATATTTTTTACCATGTTTCATTGTCTTTCATCCTCCTATAGAGTGGTTAAATCGGATTTTTCCTCCCACCCGGAAGCATTAGTCAGCGACTACTATGCCCATTGAGCGAGCTGTACCTGCGATCATACTCATAGCTGCTTCAACACTTGCAGCGTTGAGGTCAGGCATCTTCTGCTCAGCAATTTTTCTAACCTGCTCACCGGTAATTGTTGCGACCTTAGTTCTGTTGGGTACACCTGAACCGCTTTCGATGCCGCATGCCTTCTTGATAAGAACTGCTGCGGGCGGTGTCTTGGTTACGAATGAGAATGTGCGGTCTGCGTAAACTGTGATGACAACGGGAATAATAAGACCGATGTCATTTTTTGTGCGCTCGTTGAATTCCTTTGTAAAAGCCATGATGTTAACACCGTGCTGACCGAGAGCCGGACCAACAGGCGGTGCCGGAGTAGCTTTACCTGCAGGAATCTGGAGCTTGATTAAACCTACAACCTTTTGAGCCATTTTTTTGCACCTCCAAATTTATGTGGTTGATGGCGACCTGCATAAAGTTTTACAAGTCTCCCACAGGGAGAACAGTCTCCCTCGTCATAATAAACGGCATATGCCGAAAATTATCAACATTAGTTTATTCAGCGACTTCAATCTGGTTAAGTTCAAGTTCAACAGGAGTTTCTCTGCCGAGCATTGAAATCATAACAACAACTACTTCCTTGACAGTATCTATTGAATCCACGATACCGCTGTAGCCGTCGAAGGGACCGCTGAGAATGTTTACGAAGTCGCCTACCTTATAGTTGACTTCAATTGACTTCTTCTCAATGCCGAGATTAATAACCTCTTCATCACTGAGAGGAACTGGCTTGCTTCCGGGACCTACAAATCCCGTAACGCCGCGGGTATTTCTGATAACATACCATGCTTCATCAGTCATGGAAAGTTCTTCAGGTTCGAACTCGCTTTTCTTTTTATAGATACAAGCGACCTTTACCATAACATAACCCGGGAAAAGCTTACGCTCAATTTCGCGTACCTTGTCATCCTTGATTTCGGTTACGGTTTCAGTGGGGATTCTCACTTCAAAAATCTGATCCTGCATCTTACGGTTTTCAACAACCGTCAGAATGTTTGAGGCTACTTTGTTTTCGTAGCCTGAGTAGGTGTGTACTACAAACCATCTGGCGTTTTCTGCCATTGTTACACCTCCAGCTAACCGCTAATAATTATTCTGCCTTCTCAGAAGTTGTTTCTTCTGAAGTTGCTTCTTCCTTTGTTTCATCCTCATCATGGGAATGATCGTGGGAATCAGCGGTTTCGTCCTTATCGCCTGCAAGGGTTGTGGTAACTGCTGTGGTTGTTTCTTCGGGATTTGCAAGGGACTTGAGTCCGCCGATACCCAGTGAAAGAACCTGGTCAATACCGTAAACAACGATACAAACGATAGTAACTACGAGAAGAACTACACCTGTGCTTTTAAGAACAGTTTTTGCATCAGGCCAAACAATTTTCTTACATTCACCTTTAAAGTCTTTGAAGAACTGCTTGGTACCTTTGCTTGCGCGGACGAAGAAGTTTGGCTTGTCTTTTTTGTTTGCATTGCCTTTTGCGGCTTTTGCTACCTTGGCAGCAGCCTTACCTTCATCAGTTGTGGCCTTTTCAACATCTGAATTTTTGGCAACCTTCTTTTCTTTGTCAGCCATTACTCTACCTCCTGTTTATTTGGTTTCTTTGTGGAGAGTGTGCTTCTTGCAGAATCTGCAATACTTGTTCATCTCCAACCTGTCAGGATTGTTCTTTTTGTTTTTCATTGTGTTGTAATTGCGCTGTTTGCACTCTGTGCAAGATAAAGTAATTT
>JAZUMO010000026.1:0-27645 GCA_045603665.1 Acutalibacteraceae bacterium | reverse complement strand
CATTATTCATACTGAATTATTCAGCTGCTTCTTCTGCAGCTTCTGCGGGAGCGTTTGATTCGCCCTGTCTGCCTTCGATGATAGCGTCAGCCATAGCACCTGCGGTAAGTCTTACAGCTCTGATAGCGTCGTCGTTACCGGGGATTACATAGTCAACTTCATCGGGATCGCAGTTTGTGTCAACAATAGCTACGATGGGGATACCGGGCTTGTGAGCTTCTGCAACAGCGATTCTTTCTTTTCTGGGGTCTACGATGAAGAGTGCAGCGGGCTGCTTCTTCATTTCTGTGATACCGCCCATGAACTTTTCAAGCTTTTCGATTTCAAGGTTGAGCTTGATAACTTCCTTCTTGGGAAGGAGTGCGAATGTGCCGTCCTGCTCCATAACCTTAAGCTGAGCAAGTCTCCTGATTCTCTTCTGGATTGTGCCGAAGTTTGTAAGCATACCGCCGAGCCAACGAGCGTTAACATAGGGCATACCTGCACGGATTGCTTCCTCACGGATTGAATCCATAGCCTGCTTCTTTGTGCCGACGAAGAGAACTTCACCGCCGTTCATTGATACTTCACGGATGAAAGAATAAGCTTCTTCAAGCTTCTTTACAGTCTTCTGAAGGTCAATGATGTAAATTCCGTTTCTTTCTGCGAAAATGTACTCTCCCATTTTCGGGTTCCATCTTCTTGTCTGGTGACCGAAATGTACACCTGCTTCAAGAAGCTGTTTCATTGATACTACTGACATTGTTATGTCCTCCTTTTGTTTTTTTAACCACCGTAAGTTCAAAAGTACGCAACACCCTCACGGGCGAAACGGGCATACCAATCCCTTACGTGCGTTATCCCGAAGAGTATATCACAAGAAAAACTAAAATGCAAGTAAATTTTGAAAGTTTTTTACTTATTTTTACTCTTTTGTCTAAGTTTTTGCTGCATAGCGAGAAGTTTTTGCTTTCTCGAGTCCTTTTCAGCTTCATCCTTCGAATAATTTACACCGTCGAAAAGAAGTATATCTCCTTCACTCAAAGGAAAGTCAAAGGATGAAAGAGGCAAAGTGATATGGCTTGAATCTTCCTTTTCAAAAACTGCAAAACCGTCTTCTATTCTGTCAATGATTAATTTTTCCATTTTTACTTCACCTTTTCATAACCTTCAGCAGTACATCTGAAAACTATGTCTCCGTCTTTATCCGTGCGGTAAAGAGTCATATTATTCTGTGAAACATAGTTAAGTGCTTCTTTGTGAGGATGACCGTAGGAGTTATCCCTGCCGCAGGAAATAACCGCTACATCAGCATTAACGGCATTAAGGAATTTTTTATGGACTGAAGTACTGCTTCCGTGATGTCCCATAACGAGAATGTGGGATTGATACTCCCCGAGCACTGTATCAAACACTGACGAAAGCTCTTCCTTTTCTGCATCACCTAAAACCATTACATTTGTACCTAAGGCATTAATCTTGCAAATAAGAGACATATTATTCAGATCTTCACTCTGCTTTACAGGTCCGAAAAAGCTGACAGAGGCACTATCATTATTGATGGTTTTTCCGACCTCAGGGAACAGTACATTCATATCATTATCAAAAATGTAATCCATCATATTCTCATATACACGGGTAGTTGGAATATTCATCTCCGAAAGCTCAGGCATAACTACCGTGCCGACCTTAAAGGCTTCAAACACATCGATTATACCGCCTATATGGTCAGAATGAGGATGCGAGGCGATAACATACTTAAGCTCGTCAACACCGCAGGAGTTGATATAAGAGACAAGATAATCACTGTAATCAGCCTCTCCCGTATCTATAAGTATACCCGTGTCACCCTCCTGAATAAGTGTGGCACTGCCCTGACCTACATCGATGATATGAACATAGGCTTCACCGTCACCGAGATAAGTATTGGTTGCCTTGCCGGGCTCAGCCTCGCCGAAAAAGAAGGAAACTAGTAAAACAATAAGAGTAATTACAGCACTGATGAGACCTTTTACGGATTTATTGCTTTTTCTTCTTGCCATAGCTTTTCACTCCTCCCTTGCTTCTTCTGCTCTGATTATATGAACCGTTTTGCTTAGACGGCATTTTATCTGGTTTTACAAGACACTTGTCACCGCTGCCGATGAGATCATATCTTCCGCATTTTTTCAAAGCCTTGAGAATAATATCTTTATTTTGCGGGTTGTAATATTGTAAGAGTGCTCTTTGCATTGCCTTTTCCTCAGGTGTCTTTGCAACATAAACCTCTTTCATTGTGTAGGGGTCAAGCCCTGTATAAAACATACAGGTCGAAACAGTACCGGGCGTCGGATAAAAATCCTGCACCTGCTCAGGTCTGATATTTCTCTTTTTGAGGAAAGCAGCAAGCTCGACTGCTTCTTCGAGTCTTGAACCCGGATGGGAAGACATAAGATAAGGCACTAAATACTGCTCCTTGCCGACACTTTTTGTAAGCTCAAAATATCTTTTTGAAAAATTAACATAAGCATCAATATATGGCTTGCCCATCTTTTCAAGTACCATTGCTGAGCAATGCTCAGGAGCAACCTTAAGCTGTCCGCTGACATGATGCTTTATAAGCTCCTTAAAAAAGGTTTCATCCTTATCCTGCAGCATATAGTCATATCTTATACCCGAACGGATAAAGACTTTTTTAACACCCTTGATTTTTCTGACATCACGGAGAATGTCAACATATTCGCTGTGGTCAGCCTTCAAAGCGGGACAAACCTTCGGTGCAAGACACTTTTTGCCCTTGCACAGACCTGCAGTCTTCTGCTTTTCACAGGAGGTGTCACGGAAATTAGCCGTTGGTCCGCCTATATCGTGGATATAACCCTTGAAATCTGGCATTTTTGTTAAAAGCTCAACCTCACGAAGGATAGATTCCTTGCTTCTGGAGGTGACATATCTTCCCTGATGAAAAGCTATGGAGCAAAAATTACATCCTCCGAAGCATCCACGGTTATGGGTAACGGAAAACTTAACCTCTTCAATTCCCGGAACACCGCCGAGCTTTTCATAAGAAGGGTGGTAATTCCGCATAAAAGGCAGACTGTAAACCTCGTCGAGCTCGGCCGTGGTAAGCGGCGGCATCGGAGGGTTCTGCACCAGCATTTTGTTTCCGTGTCTTTGCTTTATAAGCTTACCTCTTATATGATCCTGCTCATCCTGCTGAATACGGCAGGAAACTGCATATTCTTTTTTGCTCATACAGACATTCTCAAAGGAAGGGCACTCTGCTCCCGTGAGTGGCGTGTCTTTTACATCGCATACATAGCAGGTTCCTCTTACATCGGTAATCGTTGAGATGCTTTCGCCGCTGCGAAGTCTTTCCGCAATTTCAACGGTTTGCTTTTCGCCCATTCCGTAGGATATCAAATCAGCCTGGGAATCAAAAATTATCGACCGTCTGATTTTGTCATCCCAATAGTCATAGTGGGCAAAACGGCGTAAAGAAGCCTCAAGTCCACCGATAATAATCGGAACATCACCGTAGGCTTCACGGATACGGTTACAGTAAACAATTACAGCTCTGTCCGGTCTTGCCCCGGCCTTACCGCCGGGCGTATAAGCATCATCGCTTCGTTTTTTCTTTGCGGCTGTATAATGAGCCACCATCGAGTCGATGTTTCCGGAAGATACCAGAAAGCCAAGGCGAGGACGCCCGTATTCACGGAAGTCCTCTGCGCTGTGCCAATCAGGCTGTGAAATTATGCCTACTGTAAAGCCGTTATATTCAAGCACTCTCGTAACTATGGCAGGACCAAAGGACGGGTGGTCCACATAAGCATCACCCGTAACATAGACAAAGTCTACTTCCTCCCAACCTCTTTCAAGTGCTTCTTTTTTTGATAATGGTAAAAATCCGGTCATAAATCACCTGTTAAAATTTAATCTGATAATATATCAAAATCATCTGAATCAGTATCGGCTCCTGCCTTCATTTCGAGATACTGACTGCGGGTAATAAGCACCTTTCTCGGCTTATTTCCTTCTGCAACACTGACATATCCGAGCTGTTCAAGCTCATCCATTATTCTCGCTGCACGGGCATAGCCGACACGAAGCTTTCTTTGTAACACTGTTGTTGAAGCTGAATTAAGCTCCGTAATTACATTTATTGCATCATCAAGCATATCATCGTATTCACCGTCAGAATCTTCAACAACACTTCCAGATGAACCACCTTTCTTTTTCTCGGTAGTAGCATTTCGTTCAATTTCTCCCATAATCTCATCATCATATTCGGCATTTTCCTGCTCCTTGATGAAGTCAACAATTTTTTCAATTTCATCATCAGAAAGGAAAGCCCCCTGGATTCGGATGGGCTTTGAAACACCCACGGGATTAAAAAGCATATCGCCGTTACCTAAAAGCTTTTCAGCACCGCTGCAATCGATAATTGTTCGCGAGTCAACCTGTGACGAAACAGAAAGGGAAAGTCGTGAAGGAATGTTTGCCTTGATAAGACCTGTGATAACATCAACGGAAGGTCTCTGTGTGGCAACTACAAGATGCATACCTGCAGCTCTTGCTTTTTGTGCAAGACGGCAGATTGAATCTTCAACCTCTTTGGGTGAAACCATCATAAGGTCATTAAGCTCGTCGATAAAGATAACTATCTGAGGCATATACTGAAGCTCGGGATGATCCTTGATGTATTTGTTGAATGAGCCGATATCACGCACGCCGCACTGAGCAAAGGTCTTATAACGGTTGTCCATTTCACTTACAGCCCACGCGAGCGAGCCCGCAGCCTTTCTTGCATCAGTGATAACCGGTACAAGAAGATGGGGTATGCCGTTATATACGGAAAATTCAACCTGCTTCGGGTCAATCATAAGAAGCTTGACCTCTGAGGGAGTTGCATTATAAAGAATACTTGCAATCATACCGTTAAGACAGACAGATTTACCTGAGCCAGTGGTACCTGCAATAAGAAGGTGAGGCATCTTAGAAAGATCCGCGCAATTGATATTACCTGCGATATCCTTACCCAAAGCAACCGTAAGAAGCTTTCCCTTGTGTTTTTTATATTCAGCAGAGGAAATAATCTCCCTTAAGGTTACAGTTGAACGGGTTTTGTTAGGCACCTCAATACCTACGGCCGATTTACCGGGAATAGGAGCTTCAATTCTTACGCCCGAAGCCGCAAGGCCGAGAGCAATATCATCAATAAGGTTAATGATTTTACTGATTTTTACACCGGGTGCAGGTGAAAGCTCATATCTTGTTACAGAAGGACCTCGTGAAACACCGATAAGAGTAGTTTCAACGCCAAAGGATTTCAGAACATCAACCAGCTTTTTTGCTGTAACACGCATTTCCGTCGCAAAATCCTCATCATTAGAAAATGTAGGCTCATTGAGGCATTCGATCGGAGGAAGCTTATATTCTTTTTTGGTTTTTTTCTTTTCTTCCTTATATGATGAAACATCATCCATATTCTTTTTCAGCTTTGCATTTGCGGTCTTGATTGCATCTGTGACAATTTCAGCCGCATCAGATGAAAGAGTATCGTCATCAGGGACAAGCTCGTCGATTTTTTCTTCAGTTACCTCGCTGAGAGGAATGTCTCCTTTGCTTTCCTCGTCTTTTTTCTCAGCTAACGGAGCAGAGGAAGGTCTGCTTCTGCGAGGCGAGGAAATGAAATCAATATCAAACTTTTCTTCCTTAGGCTCAGATTTCGGACTTTCACCTTCGCCGTAAGTGAAAATCTGATCCTTGGGTGTGTAAGGCTTCAAAAGACGAAGAGGCTTACCGGTCTCTCTGTCAATAGGATCGCTCTCGATTTCAGTTTCATTAAAATCAAAGCTTTCAGGGATGTTCTGAGGCTCAGCTTCACCTGTCGTTTCAGTCTCGGCTTCCTCCTGCTCACGTCTTTTTCTTTCTTCAAGCTCTGCAATGCGCTGCTCTTTGCGTTCAGCGCGTATGATTGCTCTCTCACTTCTTTTTGTTTTCATCTCTTCCTTTGATGAATCAAGCTTTGATTTTCCGTCAGTGATTGTTGCAGATACAGAATCACCGAAGGTATTGATATCGATATTGAGATAGAAGAAAAGACTCACAAGGAATACTGCAATAACAATTACGAAGCCGCCTGCCTTACCGCAGGTAAACAATGCGCTGCCTCCGAAAAGTGCACCGAGAATACCTCCGCTGAAGGAAAAAGTACCCGTTCCGATATTCCAGGCTGCCTTTGCTGCTTCTCCGAGATGAAGCTTCCACTCATCAAAACCGCCTTGATTAATTGAGAAATTGATAAGATGAATAATAGAACAAAGCGTAGACACAGAAAGAAATCCGGAAATATTGGTAACAAGAAGACTTCTGTTAAGGTTATGCAGTGCAAGTCTTATGCCCGTAACAAGAACCTGTACAACAAGAAGATAAAGGCTGAGTCCGAAAACAGAGAAGAGAAGACTGCGAAGCTTTTCCCAAAGATTATATCCGGGAATGAAAGTCAGGCAGCCGAGAATAACCCCTCCGATAATATATGAAAGCATAATCGCATTATAATATCTTTCCGAAAAAGGCATGGAATAGTTCTTATTCTTTCCGACATATTTTGATTTTGAGCTGTCCTTACCGCCTGATCTACTCTTTTTGGCGGTAGATTTTTTTGTAGTCGTTTTTTTGTTTGCCATAATATGTCCTTTCCTTTTGATTATTTGAGTACAAATGAAAGAATTGCAAAAATGACACCGGTTACAATGCAGTAAACAGCAAAGAACGGAAAAATTCGTCTTATATTGATTTTACTCATTTTAGTTATAACAAGTGCACTTACCGAAGCTGTTGCAATAACACATATAATCACCATAACGGGATTGATTACCGTATCGGTAAGAGCGAATCGGATAACCTTCACAAGGTTTACCAAAAGCATCTGGGGAGCTATGTAAAGATAAATCTCTCTTACAATAACCTTTGATTCAACATCACAGATAAGCATATTTGTACTCGCAGATGAAACGTGTGAAATACCGGGAATAACGTAAGATATGACCTGATAAACCGCTGCACGTATTGCTGTTTTTGTGTCAGCGCCTCTCTTGGTTTCCGAATAACTTTGTCTCGTGTACCAGATGGAAATCACAAGAATAAAAGCACACACAATGCTTGCAAAGGCTACAAGAAGATAGCTGCTCTTGCCGAGAAAGTTATCGAACAAATCGCACAGAAGCTTCCCCTCACCGACAGGTGTAAAAAGTATAAGCATCGGCACAAAGGAAATAAAAAGATTTTTCATAAGCTTTCTGTAGCTTACGAGCTTTATATCCTTATTAAAAATCGATTTGATGCAAAGAAAATATATCTTTCTCAAAAGAATAAAAACTACTGCAGAGAAAGCAATCGACATCACCGAATAATAAAAGCCGAGAAGCTTTGTATCCTCCGAAAAATTCATTACGGCATTGAGAAACGAAAAATGAGCCGCCGAAGATACAGGCAAAGGGAATGTGGCGCCGTTTATAAGAGACGCAATCAGAATTTTTATATATTCAATCATTTTTACCTCCACAGTTAAAACACGCTTTTTCAATCTTTTTCGCAGATAATAATAAAAATCTGCACCTTTTAACTTAAATTTAATTATAACACAAAGAGTAAAAATTAACAAGAGTAAAAAGAAAAAAAGAGAGCTTCGCTCCCCTTTTTCTTTATTTTGCACTGACGCCGATTACTGCATCATATTTTCCGTAAACCCAACAATCATTTATCTCATCGTTAGCAATAGATATATTGGAAACCTCCATCGACTGTGAGCCTCGGGCTCTTACAGAGAGGCTTGAAACATTGATTTCGACCTGGAAATCATCAACTGTAATTTTATCGAGACTGTTTTTCGGTCCGATAACGACAACCTCATCAAAGCTGCTGCGTGAGGTGTCAACGGTATAATTAAACCCTTCGTCCTGATTGAGAAGAACTATCTTTGCATTGGTTATATCAAAAGTTTTTCTGCTCATAGATGACATATCAACAGTTACATCAAAATCACCGAAGGAGGTATCTGTAACACCAGAATCCTTAAACTTTTCGTCAACATCAAAGCTGAACTTATTCACCTTGTTAAGAAGAGAACGAAAATCAACGGTGCCGACGGTAATAAACTGATAATCTTCACTTTCAGCGGGATTGTACATCACCTTCAGCTTTGAAGGTGAAATAACAACCTTTGGAGGATTCTCAGTAAAATATGACGGTTGGTTAATGAATTTCACCTGAGTAGGAACACTTTTCGTAACATAAACAGGAATCGTTACCGTTGCCGGGTTTGATTCATCATTAACATTTTCGCAAGTCAGATACTGTTCATATCTCTTGCTCTCGAGCTCGTAAGAGATATCAGCAGGAATAACCTTTGCCTGGGTAAGAGGAAGTTCATCCTCAATTACGGCACCGTCGAAATAAACCTTTGTCATTTTATTAAGAATTGTAGCAGGTCCCGTAACATCAACCGTACTCATAGAGGGAACAGGCTGTCCGGCACTGAATTCACCTTCGGTAAGGTCGGTCAGGTCATTTGTGATTCTTGCAACAACATCAAAGGTTTCAGTTGCCTCGCGGTCATAATAAACAGAAATGTTGGAAGGAGAAACGGAGGTAATTTTCACATCAGATAAGTCTCCGGTTTCTGAGGCTTTGACAGTAAGATTGAGCACTTTATATCCTGCCGAATCAATGTAGCCTCCGCTCGCTTCAACAACAATATCATCCTTTGTCAAAGCATAAGAGTTAATGTTATATGCCTTACCGCTTACAACAACCTCGGCACTGACAGAGTCTTCACCTATGAAGGGCACAAAGTCTGAGCCCTCGGCACTGTTGACAACGGTAATTTTCACATCACTTATGGTACGGGTTGTTTCAGCACTGTAATTAATCTTGACCGCCGCCCAAAGCACAACAGAGATAACAACGCAGAAAACCATAAGCAGTTTATTGTTATATATGATTTTTTCAATAACGCTTTTATTGTTTTTACTCATTATTTTTTCCTCCGGAGTATTTTAAAGGTTTTTTCATTATCAGATGAGTCACTTTTGAGGAAATTACAGATAGATTCGTGAACCTCACCCACTGAAACGTTTCTTTCCAGAGTTCCGCTGTTGGCAATTGATATTTTTCCTGTTTCCTCGGAAACAACTACAATAAGAGCATCGCTGTGTTCGCTGATACCGATAGCAGCTCTGTGACGGGTACCGAGATCAGCACTGACCTCATTTACCGTAAGAGGAAGAATGCATGCCGCGGCATAAACACGATTATCGCGGACAATCATAGCACCGTCGTGTAAAGGAGATTTCGGGAAGAAAATATTTTCAATAATTATTGATGTAGGAGCAGCATCGACTACACTGCCGGTTTCGATAATTTCACCGAGAGGTGTTTTGCCCTCGATCACGATTAGAGCACCGGTTTTACTGTCGCTCATATTCGAAACAGCTTTTGAAATTTCGGTAGCAACGACCTCACTTTCCTCTTCATAAAAGCCGGAATTACGGGAGGAAAAAATTGAAATTTTCTTGAAATCACCTCTGCCGAAGCTTTCAATGGCATGACGGAGTTCAGGCTGAAAGAGAAGAAGCATAACTATAACAATGTTGCTGAAAAGCTGATTAAAAATGTAGCTGCTTGCACTCATATTGAATGTGGAAACAACGAAATAAATAAGACCCATAAGAACTATACCCTTAACAAGGTGAAAAGCTCTTGTCTGCCTTAAAAGCTTGATAACATAATAAAAAGCGAATGCAACAAATAAAATATCGATAATATCATACCAAGCAACCGATCTTATCAGTTTTATCGCTCCGTCAAAAAACTCCGTTAAAAATGCCAACATATTATCCTCCGAAACAGCCTCAAATATTTTACAAAGTAATTATATCACACTTTTTTTCCCAATGCAATTTTATTAAGGCAAAAAACGAAGTTTTTTATATCTTTTTTTGTGTTAAAAAAACCCGGTGTAACTCTTACACAGCCTCTGTCATCAGACAAATGGTTTTCATGTGTAAGCCTTGCGCAATGATATCCCGCCCTAACAGCGATTCCGCATCTGTCAAGAGCAGACGAAATTTCTTCGCTGTGATAATCACCGACATTGAAAGAAAAAATCGGAGCATTGACCGAGGATTTCATATGAGAATAAAGCTTTATATTCCGAATAACCGAAATATCCTCTTCAAGGACTTTTATAAGCTCCGTTTCTTTTCGATGAATCGCACATTCTCCGCCGACAGAACTGATAAAGCTTACTCCTGAATTAAGGCCTGCTATTCCCGGCAAATTAATTGTTCCGCTTTCATATCTGTCAGGAATTTCTTTAGGCTGATCCTTTTTCATTGAGTAGCTACCCGTTCCGCCTCTTGTCAGTTCCTCAGGCATAACCCTTCCCGACAGAAGCATAACTCCCGTACCCATCGGCCCGAAAAGTCCCTTATGACCGGGCAGACAAAGAATGTCAATGTTCATTCTTTTCATATCTATAGCGATTGTCCCCGCTGCCTGAGCCCCGTCAACAATAAAAATTATATCCTTCTCCTTACAGAGTCTGCCGATTCTTTCAATAGGCAAAAGTGTTCCGAACACATTGGACGCGAAGGTACATATAACCGCTTTAGTATCAGCAGCAGATAAAGCCTTCTTGAACCCTTCAACCGTTTTATCATCATTCTGCGGATTAACCTTTACAATATCGTAGTTTATGATACCTTTTTCCTTCAAGTGCTCCAAGGGTCTTGATACTGAATTATGCTCTAAAGACGAGGTAATTATTCTGTCGCCCTTTTTGCATATTCCCATTATAGCTGTATTTAATGCCGATGTACAGTTGTTACAAAAGATAACACCTTCGGCAGGACAGGAAAACATCTCGCCTAATTTTTCTCTTGTATTATAGACGATTTCACCTGCCTGTATTGTGCTTCTGTGTCCTCCCCGACCGGGATTTCCTGCATAAAATTTCATGGCTTTAATTACACTTTCAGTGACACAGAAAGGCTTTGGAAAAGAGGTAGCTCCGTTATCAAGATAAATCATAATCTTTCACGGTAGGTCTCTACCCCTGAGCTTTTTATTCCTTCTACAGTTATAAGCTCATAAGCTCTCCATATATTTCCGTCAATGAACAAAGCAAAATTACACCCTTGCTTACGGTCGGGGTTGGGATTTCTTCTCAGATGAGATTTAATATTATTTTTATTAAGCAGACTTCTGGCTTTTTCACCCTGAGTCTGACTTTCAAATTTTATATAGGTATATGTCAACTTTATTACCCCCTTATCGGTTTATTATATGTAAAATTATGTCGTCTTGTTACATTGAAAATATTGACCTTAAAGCAAAAAAAGGATATACTGTAAGGGATATTTTTTTAGGAGGAAAACAGATGCTCCATTTTAATAACGGTAAATTCAAAATTATGCAAATTGCAGACATTCAGGAGGATTACCCCGTAAATCCCGACACTATAAAGCTCATTTCTTTCGCTCTTGACAAGGAAAAACCTGACCTTGTCGTTCTTACGGGTGATCAGGTTCAGGCCTATTCATCCTGCTACAAAAAAGACGGAAACAGAAAAATAAGAGAGGTTATCAATAGCTTTCTCACCCCCATCGAGGAGAAAAAAATCCCCTTCTGTATGACCTTCGGCAACCACGACGATGACGGCTGTATGGACAAGGACACGCAGATAGAAATATATTCTTCTTTCCCTTCATCAAGATTTGGCATTCCGAGATGCGAAGAGGACAAGGGCACCTATTCTCTCCAAATTTTTGATTCAGCAAAGAAAAGGGAAATATTTAACCTTTATCTTATCGACTCAAACAAAAAAGAGCCCGACGGTGCATATTCACCAGTAAAGCCCGAACAGATAGAATGGTACAGAAATGAAAGAGAGAGACTTAAGGAAAAGAACGGAGACTATCTCCCCTCTTTCGTCTTTCAGCATATACCCGTGCCCGAGTTTTACGATGTTCTTATCAAATGCAGAAAAAAAGAAAAAGGCTCGGTTGAAGCCTTCAAAAGCAGAAAAAATACCTTCTGGAAGCTGGACGAAAAAACAATTGCAAAGGGCGGATTTATGTATGAATCACCTGCTGTTCCTGAAATAAATAGCGGTGAATTTGATGCACTGAAGGAAAAAGGCGATGTAATCGGACTTTTTGTCGGCCACGATCATATAAACAGCTTCATAATAAACAAAGACGGAGTTGATCTCGGATACTGTCAGGGCGCAGGCTTCAACACCTACGGCGCCGGTGATAAAAGAGGTGTGAGGCTCTATATTCTCGACGAAAACGATTTAAGAAACTACAAAAGCTACACCGTTACAATGGGTGAGCTTTGCGACTACAAGCCTTCAAAGCCCTTCAAGGAATTTATTTTCACCCATATGCCTACTTCAATTGATGAAGGCATCAAGCTCGCAAAAAAATTCGGAGTTGCTGTCGGTGTTACAGCTGCTGCGTGTATGTTTGGTAAAAAAATTTTAAAATAAGAAAAAATTAAATATCGCCTCATCCTTTATAAAGGACAAGGCGATATTTTTACTTTAAAATAATAAGATTGTCATTTTCATCAAGAGCAAGAAACTGAGGATATGTTGAATTGGTTTTAATTGTCGGCTGCTCTTCAGAAAAAATAAGCCACATTACAAAATCAGCGTAATCACTTCCGTAAACCGCAGCAACATGCTGTGCATCCTTTACAAACCATGTTGTATCTCTGTAAAGAGCCGTTGTGGCATCGATAATTCCGTCAGGTGAAACATATTCCTTTTCAGCCGAAGCGAGCTGCTCATCGGTAAGCTTTTCACCGTATGAAGCAACTGTGGCAAAATTGGATGTAAGAACTGTTTCAAGCACTCCGTCACCCTGAAGATCGGAATGTTTAAAATAAGGAGCAAGAGGTGTATTGTAATTTGAAATGAAAGAAATATTGACACCGCTTTTAACAGCCTTTTCAATTGTTTCTTCAGTTGCAAAGACAAATTCTTTTGTTTCTTCAAGCTTTTCCATAATTACCGGATATTCATCCTCATATCCGCCGAAAAGAAATTCTACGCCGCTGTCAAAAGCATCATCGGGACACATTGCCCACAGACCAAGAAGCGTACCGAAGCCGTTACGTACAACATCGTTATTGATAGCCTGAGGATTGTCTTCGATTATCTTACTTCCAATCTCGGTTATTGCGTCAAATACACCGATTTTGTTAATAAGATCAAGGAAGAAGCAGTGAATTATCTTTCCCGAATATGACTTTCTGATGCGGTTATAAATCACATCACCGTTAAAGTAAAATTTGCCACTAAAGGCATCACCGGGTCCGTATGTGCCGTTATGAGCCGAAGAAACATAAAGAAGATTGTTAACCTTTTCTGCACCGTGATGATAAAGGTATGAGGTCGTAACCATACCGCCCATACTTACGGCAATGATATTGACCTTATCCTTTCCCGACTCCTCAAGTGCATTCATAACAAAGCTGTCAAGACTTCCTGCCATATCCTTTGCGCTGAGACGCCAGTCATAGGTGAAATAATAAACATTCTCTGCGCCGATTCTATCAACTGCAGTCTTGATAATACCCGTCTCACCAATATCCCCCATTAAAGGTATCTCGTCAGCATATGCTGCCATTGAGCTTTCATATTTATCGAAATAAAGCTCATGAACAGAATTACCTTCTTTATCAATAGAAATCTGTTCAAAAATTCCTTCAGCGAGCTTAAGTGCACTGTCAAGAAAAGCTTCTTCATTTTTCTCAATAATATGCTGACGGAAATAATCTTTCACAAAGGCAAAAATATCGCTGAGCTCTATTTTTATGGCAGGAGATTTGTCTTCAAGATAAAAACCACCGAAATCTATACCTCTGACAACAACAAGAGGGTATCCGTCATAGCTTTCTGTTTCTTTTTCATCGTCAGCAAAAACGGGAATGCAGATACAAAAAATCAAAAGAAGAGACAGAACAATACTTAAAAGCTTTTTCATAAAATACATCCTTTCATTTATCAGTAATTATCTTCAATATATCCGAGAAAATCAGCTACAGCGCCCTCGTTGCAATGGCAGGCGTGATATTCGCATACCTTGTGTATCTCCTCAGGTGCCTGCTTACAGCAAGCGGGATGAGCAACAGCCTTCAGCATATCAAGGTCATTATAATAATCGCCTATTGCACCGATATTATCCTTGGGAATGTCGAGGATTTCCGCAAGCTTATGAACAGCATTTCCTTTATTGGTCGAGCTGCTGACCATATCAAAAGAAAAAGCCGTTGTGTCGATATAGGAAAGGCTTTCATCGGAAAGAGAAATGACAAATTCCTTGATTTTCTTTTTCATATGAGGAAGACAGTAAAAAATAATTTTTCCCCATTTCCCTTCAGGGACAGCATCAATTGAGTCACATTTCTTATGGTCGAGTGTATCAAGAGCCATCATAACCGGTGAAAGAAGTCTTGCTCTGACAAGATAAATCATATCATCGGTAAACACACCGATTTCAAGCGATGGAAATATTTCAAGAGCCTTTTTAATAATTTCTTTTCCTTTTGACGGAACAGAATTAAACCAAAGCATTTCTTCCTTATCGAAATCATAAATTCCGGCTCCGTTCATTACAATGGCAGGCGTCTTAACCCCAGGAAGATTCATATAATGAGGTCTCAGGGACTGAACGTTTCTCGCTGAAGCAAGAGTAAAATTACCGCCGAGAACATGCACAAAGCGACTTATTGCCCTTGTGTTGACCTCAGGTGTTCGTCTAAGCTTATTATTAAGGGTATTATCAATATCCGAAACAACAAGCCAGTCGGAATAATCTTTTTCTTTCATCTTTGCACCTTAATAGTTATAAATAATATTATCCTTATACTTTTCCGCAAGAGCATAAAGCTCTTCTTTTGTAACATAAGCTGTCGTACAACCGACGGCTGTCACACATTTTCCGCCCGTAATATTTCCGAAAAGCACACATCTTTCAATGGGTTCATCTGTCATTATACCGAACATAAATCCTGCAAAGAAGGCATCACCCGCACCGGTGGAATCAACGTGAACAAACTCATCGATGCTCTTTACATATATAAAGCTCTTTTTATCGTAAATCAGACATCCGTCTTTGTCGAGCTTGACAATCGCAATATCAAGATACTCGCTCAGGACCTCGGCAGCCTTTTTAGGATCGGTCTGACCCGTTATAAGAGTAGCTTCCTTTCGGTTAGGAAGATAATAATCGGCTATTTTTAATCTCTCAGCAAAGGACTCAAGAGACATGCCCTCAATAAATCCCGTATCGAGAATAACCGTTGTCCCCTCTTCCTTGAGCCTGCGATAAACTTCGGTGTAGCTTTCGTGCATAGCAACAGCCCTCGCGCCCTTAAGCGCAGAATAAATTTCATCCGACTTTGCCGAATCCTCCGTATTACCGTATGACCAGAAGGTACGGTCATTTTTGGTTATGGCGGCAGCTGTAATGTTTACAGCTACCTTGTCACCATGAAAAACATTTATCGGCTCGACTCCTGCTTTTCTGAATTCATTCATAGCAAACCGAGAAAACATATCGTCGGAAAGCTCCGTTACAGTTTTACATTCGATTCCGAGTCTTCCGAGGGTGATCATTGTTCCCGGCACTCCGCCGCCGATACAAAGAGAAAAACGGTCGGTAAAAATCTCCTCTCCCTCTTCGGGAAGTCTGGGCATATTTTCAAATAACAGATCTACATTTGTTTTTCCGTAACCTGCTGCAAAACTCATAATTCTTCTGCCTCCTGCATTTTTTTACATTTTATACCATTATCCCTTTTATTGTCAATAAATTACTGTTCTTTTATAAGCTGCATTTTTATTTTTTCGATTATTCTTTTTTCGAGCCTTGATATATAGCTTTGAGAAATTCCGAGAATATCGGCTACCTCTTTCTGGGTGTATTCCTTTGAGCCAAAAAGACCGAAACGCATAGTCATAATTTGTTTTTCCCGTTCACCAAGCCCGCTCACAATGCGTAAAAGCTGATTTTTTTCATCCTCCATCTCAATATTTCTGTTTACAACGTCGCTGTCACTGCCAAGAACATCAGATAAAAGCAGCTCATTTCCGTCCCAATCAACATTAAGAGGCTCATCGATAGACATTTCATTTTTTAAATTTGCAGTTTTTCTGAGATACATAAGTATTTCGTTTTCTATACATCTTGAGGCATAGGTTGCAAGCTTTATTTTCTTTCCCGGACAAAAGGTATTGACAGCCTTTATCAGACCGATTGTTCCTATTGAAACCAGGTCTTCAATATTTATCCCCGTATTCTCAAACTTCCTTGCGATATAAACAACAAGACGTAAATTATGAGTAATAAGCAGTTCACGGTTTTTATAGTCGTTTTTCTGAAATTCAGACAGGATTTCCTCCTCTCTTTCCTTTGTCAGTGGTGCAGGAAGATTTTCTGCTCCGTTCACGTAATAAACACTGTCTTCCTTGCTAAAGATAGCCTTAGCGATTTTCAATATTTTTTCAAGTATATAAAACATTTTTCTCACCGTTTCCTTTTATTGCATTATCAAAAACCAATGTATTTAGCAGTGCTCCGTATTCCCCGCCGTGTATTTTATCCTTACACAAAGCAATAACCGGATTTTTCAGCTCAAAGCTATTTTCAAGTCCTGAAATTCTTATTTTTTCTGCCCTTAAACACGGAAGAAGTCTTTGACCTGAAAGTGTGTTTACGGGTATCAGTCTTATACTTAATTCTTTATTCTGCGTTTCAATATCATTAAATACGCTTTCATTCACTATGCTTTTCAGAACCCCTATATAAACTACAGTTACTGCCTCTCCGCTGAAGGGGTCACAAAGGGTATTCCCTGAATCGTAAAAGCCCTTGCAGACAAAGGATTTTCCCGACAGAATGATTTCAACATTATATATGAAGCTTTGGGGTACTTTACTTTTGGTAAAAAAAGAAAGCAAACGGATAAGCCCGTATGCGGCAATGGTAAGCAGCACAAGAGTAAGAGCATTGATATCAAAATAAACAATACCGCTGTTAAAATACATACTCTGCGGATAAAGAAAAAACCACAACATAAATACCGCTCCGGCAAAGATTATATTAACCCCAAAAAACGTCAGCGAAATCTTAGCAAATGATTTGATATCACAATATCCGAAAGCAATATAAATCATAATCATAAGAGCAGGTATTCTTGAAATAGTTATAAAATAATCACCAATACCCGGAAGAAGGATTATCAAAGAATAAATACCGCCCAAAAGTGAAGAAAGAAGAATTTTAAGCCTTTCCGCTTCTCTCTTTCGCCAAAAGCACGTAAGCAGCAAAAGTCCGTAATTTATATAAATATTTATTATAACAAGCACATCGGCATAAATCGTTTGCTTCATCTGATCACCTTGTTTATTATATGGCAAGGTGAGCGATTATTATGTCGATTAAAGGTCAAAAAAGACAACCGATTTAATTTCGGTTGTCTCAACTATTATTAAAATGTCTTATTCGCCCTGAGCCGCTTCTCTCTTCAATCTGTTTTCTGTTACGATTGAAGTAACCTCTTCCATAAACGAGCCGTGAAGCTTGAATTTGGTTGAAAAAACAATAAGAGAAATAAAGAAGAGTACGGCAGGAATTACTGAAAGCATAAGAGTAATTGCAAGCTTTGCGCTTTCGGGATTCTGGTTATGAAGCTCACCGTTATAATTTGAAAGGCCGAGTGAGCCGAAAAGAATAACTGTCTGGAAGGTATAAGCCATTTTCTGAAGGAAGCCCTTCATTGAAAATGTTATGGATTCGGCTCTGAAGCCGAGCTTGACCTCACCGTAGTCAACTACGTCAGCAAGGAAAATGGTCTGTGAAATAAACATTGAAGCCATACCCACTGCACAAATGAAGTAAGAAATATTCATAAGCATAAATATGCCTGTGAATGCACCGATTGAAATGCCGACATATCCGAGACCTGCGAATATAAGAGAGAACTGATATGCTCTGCGCTTTGAGAATACTTTGGTAATAATCGGATGGAAAACAAGGCCAAGAACTGAACCTGCACCCTGGAAAAGAGAGAAGGCAGACTGCTTGTTCGGATCACCGACAACAACATCAAAATAATATGTTGCAACACCTGAAGTAAGATACCAGCCTGCATTTGAAATCATTGCAAAGAGCATAAATACAAGAAGCTGATCATTGGATTTGATAACATTGAAGGCTTTTTTGAAAGAGAATTTTTCGGGAGCCTTCTCGCTGACTGTTTCCTTAGTAGAGAAAACAGAAAGAGATGAAAAGATAATTAAGCAGGCAGCGCAAACGATTGCGCAAACAAGATAGCTGCGTGCATCGTGAACCTTGACAGAATTGCCGTTTTCATCGAGAGCGGTTGTAACACTGACAGCAGTCATAAGAAGAGGTGCGCCGATTGAAACGATACCCTGACCGAGACCTGAGAAGGTGCGGGCAATGGTGGAAATAAGATTTCTTTCTTTCGGATCACTTGTGAAGGAAGGAACCATTGACCAATAGGGAATATCAGCCATTGTGTTTGTCATACCCCAGGCAACATATGCTACAGCAACATAAGCACAGAGGGCCGCGCCCTTAAAACCGAAAGGATTGCTGAATAAAAGCACAAGCACAAGAGCATTGCATACAGAGCCTCTTAAAATCCAGGGTCTGTATTTGCCCATTTTTGTATGTGTGTTATCAACTATGGTGCCCATCATCGGGTCGTTGACACCGTCCCATATTCTTGCCACAGCGGTAAGAATAAGAAGGAAGGAGGCACCGAGTCCTAAAACGTCGGTAAGATACTTTGCAAGAAAAGAATAGAACATTCCGTAGCTCAGGTCGAGACCGATAGCACCGATACCGTAGCCGAGCTTGCTTTTTATATATTTGAGACTTTCCATTTATAATCTCCTTTCAGATTATCGTCTTTAATATAATACAAAATCCGACTCAATAAATCAAGTAGTTTTGCAAGTTAACTTTGCAATGTATTCACAAAGCTCTTCATATGAGACCTCTTTGATATCAGAAATTGTATGCTTTTCCTTTGAGCATAACGAAAAGACACTGTCTCCGATAACTGTGCAAAGAAAATAGCAGTCAAAAGCAAAAAAGCTATCCTTTAAAGCGTTGTCAGCAAAACAATAGGTATCAAGTCCACCGCCGATACCGGATCCGTCTTTTTTAAGAATGCTTTCCTTAAGAGTCCAGAGACTTGTGAAAAGAACTTCCTTTTCGTCGAATGATTCAATGAGTGCAGCCTCTTTTTCCGTAAAAAACCTCTTGACAACTTTCGGGTTGAAAGCCTTTACTTTTTCAATATCGCATCCTATTTCATTTACCGAAACGCAGCATGCAACATATTTTCCGCTGTGACTTATACTGAAAAAGATATCCTTGTTTTCAAGATAAGGCTTACCGGTCTCTCCGTAAAAATAGGAAAAGGACTCTATTGAATAATGCTTATAAAGTATATATCCAAGAAGCACTCGTGCACAAAGACTTTCAAAGCCTCCCCTTTTAAGCTTGTCGGTTATAAAAATCTTTTTTTCCGCAGCTACGATTTTTTTTGACAGCTCAGATGAAAAGGATGACATATCAATATAATAAACCATAATTTCCTCTCAAACAAAACAGGGGCTTACTGAGTAAACCCCTTTAATTTTATGATTTGAATTCTTCGGGTGAATGGTAGGTCGGCATAAAGAGAAGGCTAACAATATAAAGAAGTAAACCGCCGCCAACAAAAAGAAGAAGAATAGCAAAAATTAGTCTTACAACAGTAACGTCAACACCGAAATATTCAGCATAGCCGCTGCATACACCACTGATTTTTTTATCCATTCCCCTTGTGAGAAGTCTTCCCGTGTTAACCTCAACATAATCGTCAGGTGCCTGAGGCACAACAAGAGACAAAACGAGATATACAACAAGCATCGGAAAAACAACAGTAAGAAGCGAAAGAGTAGTAAGAGCAATTCTTATAAGAGTGGGGTCAAGATTAAAATAGTTACCGAGACCTGCACAAAGACCGCAAAGCTTTTTATCTCTGCCAATATAAAGTTTCTTCATATAAATCATCCTCACATTTTTATACTTTATTTTGTTTTTTAGTTACTGTAAGAGTGTTTTTCATAAGAACAGCAATTGTCATCGGACCGCATCCGCCGGGTACGGGAGTTATATATGAGCATTTCTCCTTGACATTTTCAAAGTCAACATCACCGCAAAGCTTTCCGTTTTCGTCTCTGTTAATGCCGACATCTATAACAACGGCACCTTCCTTGACCATATCAGCCGTAACAAATTTTTTTCTGCCTACAGCAGCAACAATCACATCGGCGTTACGTGTAAAAAAGCCCAGATCAGCCGTACGGGAATGACAAATGGTAACAGTTGCGTTTCTTTCAAGCAAAAGAGAAGCCATAGGCTTACCAACAATGTTACTTCTGCCGATAATAACACAGTTTTTTCCTTCAAGAGGTATATCATAATAATCGATAAGCTCAATTACTCCTTTTGGTGTACAGGAGGCTACATCGTAATCCCCTATCCACATTTTACCGACATTAACCTCAGAGAAAACGTCAACATCCTTTGCGGGATCAATCGCATCAATTACCTTTTTTTCGTCAATATGCTTGGGCAAGGGAAGCTGGCAAAGGATACCGTTTACAGCTTTATCCTTATTAAGCTCCTCAATAAGCTCAAGCAGCTCATTTTCAGTTGTTTCTTCAGCGAGAGAATATTCTCTTGAAACAATTCCCGTAGCCTCACAGGCCTTTTTCTTATTATTGACATAAACCCTTGATGCAGGGTCATCACCGACAATAATCACGGCAAGAGTTGAAACAATGCCCTTTTCTCTGAGAGCTTCTATCTCTTCACGTACCTTATCCTTGATGTAGTTTGAAACTACCTTTCCGTCAATTAACTGATACATATATGTTCCTCACATCATATTATTTTTTGGGTTACTACACCTTTGTTTGTCGTTGCAGTGACATAAAGTCTGTCACCGACACGGTTATATTCAAATTTATAATTCTTTCTTTTGGCTCTCTTATCAAGTGCCTTTGTTATGCGGTTATATTCCTTGTCACTTGATACTGCAATGTAATCAGTGCCTTCAACCTCGTGAGGCTTTTTCGAATACTTGATAAGCTTGGTTATAAGCAGGATGCCACAGACGATAACGATAACAATTGACAGCACCTGGGAAACTCTGAATCCCGTGTCACCGATATAAAGGCTGTCAGAACGAAGGCCTTCAACAAAAGCTCTTTCAATTCCGTACCATAAGCCGTAAATAAGAAACATCTCTCCACTGAATTTACGGTATTTTTTCATAACGATATAAAGCACAAGAACACCAAGAAGACACCATACCGATTCATAAAAAAAGGTAGGATGCACATAAAGGTTGTTTTCGGCAATATATTGCGGAATATTTTCCACATTTTCGAGTCCGTACTGTACCGCAACATCAGGACGCTGGATATATGCAGCGACAGTATCGCTCATCATACCGAAATTTTTGTTGGTAAAGGATCCGAATGCCTCCTGGTTAGCGTAATTACCCCATCTTCCGATACCCTGACCGACAAGAAGACTTATGCCGCCCATATCAAGAAGATTATAGAAATTAATTTTTTCTATTTTACAAACAATAAAGGCCCCGAGAATACCGCCGATTATACCACCGTAAATTGCAAGGCCGCCTTCCCATATCTTATATATTTCCGAAAGATGCTGAGAATAATATTCCCATTCAAAAGCAACATAATATGCTCTTGCACCGATAATGCCGCCGATAGTACCAAAAATAAGAATATCAATCATTTTGTCAAGATTGACCTTCCACATATGTGCAATTCTTCCGCCGAGAAGCACAGCAAGAAGAAAGCCAAAAGCAATAATTGCACCATACCATCTGACCTCTGTGAAACCTAAATCAAGGATTTTTGATACTGTAAATTCAGCATCAATTCCACCGAATTTTACTAAAACTGTATCCATTATTTCACCCGTATCAAGCCTCTACAGGCTCCTTTTCATTTTTGATAAGCTTTATAACAAGCACAACAGCAAAAATAGCGAAAACAAAATCACAGACCTTAAAGGGGTATTTTGCATAAAGTGCATCAGTACCGCTTATTAGCGCAAAAAGAAGACGCGGTACATTGAGAGTAAGTGAAATAAGAGCAGCAGGAAGTCCGAGACCAACAAGACGCCAGCGAGCGTTTTTCACATAAACCCCCGATGCAACCTGGGCAAATGCCATAAAGAAAAGTACAAGAAGAGCAAGTAAAACAAGCTCCAAAAGAAGGTCAGAAACTCTGATATAGCTTATCTGCTCAACGAAACGGTGAATTAATCTGAAGCCTGCCCAGCCAACGGGAGCAACAGCTAAAAGCTTATGCTTTTCTGCACCGTAGGTACTCTTGACAACACCTTTTGAAAACACAAGAAAATATACAGCTGACAAAAGAGCAAATATGCTCTGGAAAAACTGGGGAATGGTACCTGAAAGCATCATTGACTGAAATGCGGAAACACCGTAGGATGCGCTACTTACAGAATCAAATGAGCTGAAAAGAGCCGAAACAGAATCAAAAAGAAATGAAACAGAAAGAAGCACCGAAACAGCGGTAAAAAGAGTATCTTTTTTTAAGCGGAGATTAACCTCTGCCGTTTCTTTGCTAGCAAATGCAGAAAAAGCAAAAAGTACCGATACAGCTGCAACAATCAAATAAAGAAGGATGCCGAGAAAGCCTCCACCTGAATAAAAGCCTGTCTCTCTGTCAATAAAAGAAAATGTCTGTACAGTTCTTATAATTATTGTAGCAACACAACATAAAACGAAAATTAAAGGAAGCTTTGCGTAAAAATAAATTTCTTTGTTTTCTTTAATCTTCATCACATTCTTCCTCCCCGTAAACTCTTTGATCAGAAGGTATATATTCGTTTCTCGAATTATAATTTTCCACACGCTCATCCATAGGTACGTATTTTTTCGGAAGAGCAATGCTCTTATAAGCGGGTCTGATAATTTTACCGCCCGTAATAAGCTCTTCAAGTCTGTGTGCCGACCAGCCGGCTATTCTTGCCGAAGCGAAAACAGGAGTATAGAGATCCTCGGGAATTCTGAGCATTTTATAAATAAGACCGGAATAAAGATCAACATTAGCACACATAATTTTATTTCTGCCTTTTACCTTGCGGAAAACGGCAGGTGTAAGTCTTTCAATGTTGGCAAGAAGCTCAAAATCCTTTTCAAAGCCATTTTTATAAGCAAATTCCTTCGCTTTTCTTTTGAGAATAACAGCTCTTGGGTCAGAGAGAAGATAAACGGCATGTCCCATACCGTAAATCAACCCGGTACCGTCGCCCGCTTCTTTTCTTACAATTTTTTCAAGGTAATCAAAAACCTGCTTTTCGTCAGTTATATCCTCAACGTGTTCCTTGATTTCGCTGACCATATGACTTACCTTGATATTTGCACCGCCATGTCTTCCTCCCTTGAGTGCACCGATTGATGCGGCAATAGCCGAATATGTATCTGTGCCGCTTGATGTAAGCACACGGGCAGCAAAAGTGGAGTTATTGCCGCCGCCGTGCTCAGCATGAAGAATAAGACAAATATCGAGAAGCTTTGCTTCTTCGTCGGTATATTTGCGATCAGGACGGATTGAACGAAGAATGCTTTCAGCAGTGGAAAGCTCCTTCTTTTCAGGATGCACATACATACTTTTTCCGTAAAACTTCATTCTTTTTACCTGATAGGCATAGCACATCATAACGGGAAGCTGTGCGATAATCTGTACCGATTGACGAAGGACATTTTCAATGGAAACATCGTCGGGGTTTTCATCAAAGGAATAGGAAGTAAGAACACAGCGTGAAAGCTTATTCATAATATCCATTGAAGCATTGGTCATAAGAACATCTTCAATATATGTACTCGGAAGATAACGGCACATACCGAGTACCTCTTTGAACGTGTCAAGCTGACTCCTGGCAGGAAGGCTTCCGAATAAAAGAAGATAAACTACCTCCTCAAAGCCGAAACGGTCCTCCTTCTCACAAGCCTCAATTATATCGTTGATATTTATACCTCTGTATTTGAGTACACCTTGCTTGGGGACTCTTTCACCGTCCTCAATATAATAACCGTCAACAGAACAGATATTTGTAAGACCGGCCATAACACCTGTTCCGTCGGGATTACGAAGTCCTCTCTTGACACCGTATTTCCAGAAAGCATCAAGGTCAATTTTACTTTTCTTTTCAATCTTATCGCTCATTACCTCAAGCAATTCGGGCGAGATTGGGTTTATACTGTTGTTCATTTGCGTATCCTCCCGAAAAAATTTTTACAATACCTCATGATAATGTAATTAAACTATATTCTATAACATATCAATAATAATGTCAATAAATTTTTGGTTGATTTACCAAAAAAATGAATAAAATTATAGGAGCTTTACAAATGAAAAGTCATCTTATTATGACCGTTATTTTATTTTTGATAATGGTATTCTTCCCGCTTATAACACTGACGGACAAAAAAACAGTAGAATCCGAAACAACCCTTGAACAGACAACCGAAGAAATTACAGAAGAAAAAGACAAAGCAACTGAGGCCGAAACGGTCAGTCTTATTGTATCGTCAACAGGCAAGGTGACGGAAATGAGCGTTGAGGAATATATTTACGGTGCAGTATGTGCAGAAATGCCTGCATCCTTTCATACCGAAGCACTGAAAGCTCAGGCGGTTGCTTCCTACACTTATATGAAGTGGCTCAAAGAAAACTCAGACAATCCATCCTCCAATAAAGGAGACATCACGGACAACCCATCAATACATCAGGCTTTTTTGTCGGATGCGGAATTAAAAGAAAAATGGGGCAGCAGCTATTCTATTTATTCCGAAAAAATAAAAACAGCGGTAAAATCGGTATTGTATGAATATCTGACTTACGAAGGCGAAACAGCCATGACTGTTTTTCACGGCCTTTCACCGGGCAAAACCGTCAGCTCAGAGGAAATATGGGGAACCTACCTTCCTTATCTTGCTTCGGTAACTGCCCCGGGCGACACTCTTTCACCCGATATATCCTACGGTATAAAATTAACAGCAGAAGAATTTGTCAAGCCCTTTAAAGACACCAAAGCAAATCAAGCAGATAAAATTTTAAAAACTGCAAAGAAAAACGACAAGGGCTTCATAAAAGAATTATCATATAATAACACTGTTCTCTCGCCAACAGACCTTCGGTCAGCATATGGGCTGAAAAGTCCACATTTTACTGCTGAAATCAAAAATGATACCATTACTCTTACTGTTTACGGAAAAGGGCACGGTGTCGGAATGAGCCAGTACAGTGCCGATTATATGGCAAGACAAGGCAGCACCTACAAGGAAATTCTTGCCCATTTTTATAAAGGTACAGTTCTTTCATCAAATTGATGTTTACAAATGTTGCTTTAAGTAGTATAATGTCAAAAAAACGGCAAAGGATTGATTTGATGTTCGCAAAGGTTAACAGTATTGGTATGCTTGGTATGAACAGCTTCGGTGTAGGCGTTGAAGCATCCATTGATAACGGTTTGCCGCGCTTTGATATTGTAGGCCTGCCTGATGTAGCAGTAAGTGAGTCAAGAGACAGAGTGCGCTCCGCTATGAAAAACAGCCATTTCACCTTCCCCTCTTCACGGATCACAGTTAATCTTACCCCTGCTGATATAAAAAAAGAAGGCCCCGTTTATGATCTCCCGATTCTCATCGCCCTACTCATGGCGTCAGGACAGCTCAGATGTGACATCTCTAAGAGTGCTTTTATCGGTGAGCTTTCACTTAACGGAAAAATCAGACGAATTAACGGAACCCTTCCAATGGTTATCAAAGCAAAGGAGCTCGGTTACAAAGAAATTTTTGTGCCTAAGGAAAACGCAAATGAAGGCTGCGTTGTAAAAGGAATCGATGTCTATGCACCCGATAATATCAACGAGCTTTTTGAGCATCTTACAGGCAAAAACAGGCTTTCCCCTATAGACACATCCGCCTTCAGACAGGAAAGCTATGATTTCGGATATTTACCCGATTTCGCCGATGTAAAAGGCCAGTATCAGGTTAAAAGAGCTCTTGAGGTTGCCGCTGCCGGCGGACACAATGTTTTGATGATAGGTCCTCCCGGCTCAGGTAAAAGTATGCTCGCCCAAAGACTCCCGTCAATTCTTCCTGATATGACCTTTGATGAAAGTCTCGATGTTACAAAAATGTATTCCGTAGCAGGCATTCTGCCACAAAATATATCTCTTATCACCACCCGTCCTTTCCGCTCACCTCACCATTCAATTTCAACTGCAGGACTTACGGGCGGAGGCAGAATTCCTCGCCCCGGTGAAATCAGTCTTGCAAGTCACGGTGTTCTCTTTCTGGACGAGCTTCCCGAATTCTCACGCCTTTCAATGGAGGCAATGAGACAGCCAATAGAAGACGGTAGGATTACTATTTCGCGCGTTTCCGGCTCTCTTACTTATCCGAGCCAGGTTATGCTCGTCTGTGCGATGAATCCCTGCCCCTGCGGTTATTACGGCCATCCCACAAAGGAATGCACCTGTAGCAGGGGTGCGCCGGCAAAGTATCTTTCAAGAGTCAGCGGTCCCCTTCTCGACAGACTTGACATCCATATTGAAGTACCTCAGGTAGACTTTGAAAAGCTTTCCGGAGATGAAAAAAGCGAAAAAAGTGCCGACATCAAAAAGAGAGTTGATAAAGCAAGAAGCATCCAGAATACACGCTTTGAAGGCACAACTGTCACCTGCAATGCAAAAATGACTCCTTCGATGACAAGAGAGTTTTGCAGAATTGATACTGCAAGTAAAAGCCTTTTGGAAAATTGCTTTGAAAAAATGGGTCTTTCAGCCAGAGCCTATGATAAAATTCTCAGAATTTCGAGAACAATTGCCGACCTCGACGGAAGCGATAATATCAAAATCGAACATATCACGGAGGCTGTTCAGTACCGTTCACTCGATAGAAAATTCTGGGGTAGATAAATCAAAACCACCGGTGAAACCGGTGGTTTGCTCACCCCTATAAGGGGTTATAACTGGCTTAACCCCTAAAAGGGGCACAGAAGGTTTGACATCGCATTACAATTACTTGGCGGCCGCTCATGAGCGGCTATTTATTTTGCCTACTTTATCTTGCTACCCGTAAACGGGTCGATGTATTCTTTCATTGTTATTTGATCTTGTGCATAATCTTCTTCAAGTTGTGTTCTTATGTATTCTGCAATAGCTTTTTTATTTTTTCCTACTGTATCTACATAATATCCTCTGCACCAGAAACTTCTTGTCCCGTACTTGTATTTCAAATTTGCATGTCTATCAAATATCATTAATGTACTTTTACTCTTGAGATATCCCATAAATTGTGCTACACTTATATGCGGTGGTATGCTTACCAACATATGTATGTGGTCGGGGCAGGCTTCTGCCTCTATTATCTCTACTCCCTTTTGGTCACATAACTTTCGCAATATTTCACCTATATCTTTTTTCAGTTCTCCATATATTACTTTTCTTC
>JAZUMO010000025.1:0-26355 GCA_045603665.1 Acutalibacteraceae bacterium | reverse complement strand
TGCTTTTGGCACTAACTTTACTGAGATGGATAAAGTGTTGTTACAGATTGAAAATGACTATGTAGCAGATCCTAAATGGCAAGGCTATGCAAAGAGTAATGACTACAAAACATTTCTTATGCTTCTTGAAAAGGATTTCATAGAGATGGCTGCAGCCAGATATGAGCAGAATGAAGCATTCTTTGTTAAATTGTTCTCTGAACCTGAGATGATGAAACAAATTAGTGAAACACTTGCACCTCTTATTTATGAGAGGTTGAAGAGAAAAGAGAAAAATTGAAAATATGATTAAATCCCTAACCCACGACCCGATTTTCCTCAGTCTGAAATCGGAAGTCGCAACAAAAGAAGATTTACAAGTGGCCGAAGATTTACTGGACACTCTCACTGCCCATAAAGACGGTTGTGTCGGTATGGCAGCGAACATGATTGGTGTGCGAAAACGCATTATCGCCTTTGATAACGAAGGTACATATATGGTTATGTTCAATCCTGAGATTATCAAAAAATCGGAGCCGTACGAAACAGAAGAAGGCTGTCTTTCTCTGCTCGGTGGCCCTCGTAAGTGTAAGCGTTATAAGACTATAAAAGTCAAATGGCAGACAGCTGAAACGCAGACTCGAATCAAGACTTTCACAGGCTTTCCTGCTCAGATAATTCAGCATGAGGTTGACCATTGCGACGGTATATTAATTTAAGGTGAAGTTATGAAAATAATAATTGATGCTGACGCTTGTCCCGTTGTAGATATTACCGTAGGTATAGCCAAAGAGCGAGGCCTTGAATGTATCATCGTCTGCGATAATACCCACTCCATTGAAAAAGACGGAGCAAAAACTATTGTCGTTGATAAGGGTGCAGACTCTGCCGATTGCCGTATTGCAAACCTTACCGAAAAGGGTGATGTGATTGTCACGCAGGACTACGGTCTTGCGGCTCTTGTGCTTGGCAAGGGCGCAAAGGCACTTAATCAGAACGGACTTATTTACACCGACAGCAATATAGAAAATCTCCTTTTCACCCGTTTTATAGGCAAAAAGGAGAGAATGGCAGGCAACAGAACAAAGGGTCCGAAAAAGAGAACAGCACAAAATGATGAGGACTTTTTGAAGGCGTTGATTTTGTGTCTTGAATAGTAATTTACCCTTATATAATTTGAACTATAAAGTGATGAAAAATAATGAATAAAGATAAAAAACTGCCCGTAAGGGTTCAACATTATATTTCACAGGGAATTTTAAGATTGTTTTCTGAAAACAAACAATCTGTTTTTGAATTCAATCTTGAAAACAATAAAGTTTATCGTGCAGGAATAAGCACTACAATGAGTGATAAACTTACATATGAGCATCCTTTTTTGCCAGGCAATACTTTAGAGAATACTTTTAAAAAGATCGAGGATAAATATATTCCGAGGATTAAAAGTATTGTTGATTTGTTAGAAAATGGAAAAATCGATGTTGCACGAAAAGAAATTGAAACGCTGCTAGAATATATTTTGCTTTTTTATTATAGGAGTGGAGCTATACTTTATGAGTTCAGTGACAACAACGAATTTGATAAGCCTAGCGTTATAGAAAATATGCTCAAACGTATATCAGACGCAAGATATTTAACTAGACTAGCTAATACAATAATAAGCGATTACACATTTGTTGTTTTAAAATCTGAAAACGGTGAATTTTTGTTGAGTGATCAATATGTGTCTACAGCATCTCTTAATTGTAAGGGGATGATAACAAACTTTTCAAACAGAACTATTGGATTTGCCGATTGCTTGATATTGATTCCACTATCTTCAAAGTATTATGTAGCATATTACAATGGTAGTTTTCCGTTAAGTAAACCAATTAATTCTGATGAAATATACGAATTGACAAAACTTGATTTGTTTAACTTAAATAAAGTTATTGTTCGCAACAGCTATAGAAAATGTATCGCTATGCATCAAGATGAACTAGAATCAGTAAAAGAATACAAGAGCTCAATTTGTGGCACGGCGGGCACAATAATAAAGTATTCTAATGGTTCATATCGATCGTATACTATAAAAAAAGAAGTTTTTTATAGGGATATTGATCAAGATATATTCGATCATTTACTAGAATATTATAGTTCATTAGCCAAATTTAAAGAAGTAAACCATAGAAAAATAGGACGAAATGATTTATGTCTTTGCGGTAGTAATATAAAATTTAAAAAATGCTGTATAGAAAAATACAAGCAAGCTGAACATATTTACGATATGATAAAAACGGGTAATACTGATTGGATGCATACAAAAAGTAATTTTGTCGAAATGCCAATTTATGAATTTTGGGGTTTTGATACTGATTTGCCAAAAAAAACAGCTCGAACTTATTAAAGATTTACGTGAAGCAACGCATGATACCGATTTAAAAATATAGAAACAAAGTGGAGTACTACTATGATAGCTTATACATATAAATCACACGGAAAATTCACCCTCACCGACAAACCCAAACCCGAACTTCTCGACCCTCGTGATGCCATTGTCAAAGTAACCATGAGCAGTATCTGCTCGAGCGATTTACACATCAAGCACGGCTCTGTGCCTCGTGCTGTTCCGGGTATTACCGTCGGTCATGAAATGGTCGGCATTGTTGAAAGTGTCGGCAGTGGCGTGACAAAATTCAAGCCCGGTGACAGAGTTACCGTTAATGTTGAAACCTTCTGCGGAGAGTGCTTTTTCTGCAAGAAGGGCTATGTGAATAACTGTACCGACAAGAACGGCGGTTGGGCTTTGGGTTGCCGTATTGATGGCGGACAGACAGAGTTTGTCCGTGTGCCTTATGCCGATATGGGACTCAACAAAATCCCCGACAGCGTCAGTGATGAGCGGGCTCTCTTTGTGGGTGATGTTCTTGCCACGGGCTTCTGGGCAACACGCATTTCCGAAATCACGGAGGATGATACTGTGCTTATTATCGGTGCAGGTCCTACGGGTATCTGTACTCTGCTTTGCACAAGGCTTAAAAATCCCAAGCGTATCATTATTTGCGAAAAGGACAAGAACCGCATTGATTTTGTAAAGACTCACTATCCCGAAGTTCTTGTCTGTGAGCCTGAAAGCTGTAAGGAGTTCGTGCTCGAAAACTCTGACCACGGCGGTGCTGATGTTGTACTTGAAGTTGCAGGTGCAGAGGATACCTTCCGACTTGCCTGGGAGTGTGCAAGACCTAACGCTGTTGTTACGGTGGTTGCACTTTATGATAAGGCACAGACCTTACCTCTTCCCGATATGTACGGCAAGAATCTTATCTTTAAAACGGGCGGTGTTGATGGCTGTGACTGTGACGAAATCCTCTCTCTTATTGCTGAGGGCAAGATTGACACTACACCTCTCATAACCCACAGATTCGCTCTTAAGGATATCGAAAAGGCTTATGAGATTTTTGAGAATAAGCTGGATGGTGTTATTAAGATTGCGATTGTGAATGAGTAAATCCTGCCTTCGGGCTTGATTATAAAAAATTTTTATTAAAGGAGATTGCTTTTTGAAAAAGACAATCAGAAAAACGGAGAGTGTAATGTAAACGGGAGGTTTGCAAATATATTCTCGCAATCCTCTCGTATTTTGAGCGTCACGATTTATGAAAGGATTTAAAAATGAACAATTTGACGATACGTTTAGAAACTGAAAATGACTACAGAGCAGTAGAAGAACTCACCCGTGAGGCTTTCTGGAATGTGTATAAGCCGGGTGCCGACGAGCATTATTTTGTACACGAAATGCGAAAGCATCCCGACTTTATTCCTGAGCTTGCTTTTGTTCTTGAAAAAGACGGTAAAATTATTGGCAACATTATGTATACGAAGGCTTGGCTTGAGGATGAAAACGGAAAAAGAAAAGAGATTCTTTCTTTTGGACCTCTTTGTGTCGCACCTGAGTATCAGAGACAAAAGCTCGGTAAGCTTCTGATTGAGCATTCATTTGAAGTTGCCCGCAAAATGGGCTACGATGTGAACATCATTTTTGGTAACCCCGGAAATTATGTCAGCCGTGGCTTTGTCAGCTGTAAAAAGAAGAATGTCAGCTTTATTGTTGACGGTAACTTCCCTACGGCACTTCTTGTCTGTGAGCTTGTTCCCGATGCACTTGACGGCAGAAAGTGGATGTATATTCCGAGTACCGCCGCCGACTGCTGTGAGGACACTGCCGCAGTAGAGGCTTTTGACAAGACCTTCGAGCCAAAGGAAAAGAAGTGGATGCCAAGCCAGGAAGAGTTTTATATCTACAGCCATTCTTCCGTAGTAAGATAAACGTAAATACGCCCCTGACCGTGAAAGGTTAGGGGTATCCTCATTCACTCAATTCAATTACCGTCTTGCCTTGCTTCTCCGCCATTTCTTTGAACTGCGCAGCACCGCCGAAGCTGTGTGTAACGTAAGTTACAACAACATCAGCCTGCTGTATCATCCACTTGTTTCTGTAAGAGATAGCAAAGCGTTTGGGTATAGTTTCAATAACTTCGGGAAGAATAGTGTTAGTGAAGTCGTCATACTCGCTTTTCTTCACAGGGAGATAAGCTAAAACAACATTGTAAGTAATGGGATAAGTTTGGGATAAATCCTCAAGCTGACGGCGTACCATAGTGTCAAAATTCCCGTTGTTGCCTACATAAAACACAGCTGCATTATGATTTTCTATTAAATCAATAAGAGTCGTCTGCAAGGTCGGCTCTATATTTTTTGGCGTGTCCTTGTGACCGAAGAAGGTTACCGTCATAAATATTCCTCCAATTTATAAAACCCACCGAAGCTAAACTCGGTGGGCTATCTTATGACCTCGCTATCTCTGTTGACTCATTTAAGAGTGTAAAGCTAACCTTTAATTAAATTGTGTGTATAGCGGTCAATAAGATTTGCGTTACCCATAAACGGGTAAATGAATTTTAACATAAATATATTTACAAAGTCAACCCATATTCGGGTAATTACTTATAGTTTTGCAGTTATCATAATATCAACCCGTAAATGGGTAATTGTAATTATGAGGTGCAGATAATGGACTATTCAGATATTTATGTAAGACGAATCAGAAGTCTTTGCGAAAAAAGAGGGATTGCCATAAACAAGCTTGCAACAATGAGTGGTGTCAGCCAATCAACTCTCGATAATATTGTAAGAGGTATCACTAAGAATCCCGGAGTGATGACAATTCACAAGCTCGCTATTGCCTTTAATATGACTTTATCCGAATTTCTTGATTTTGACGAACTGAATGATTACTCATTTGAAGAAGATGATGAGGAGTAAAATTTAGCCCTTGACTTTTGAAAGTCAGGGGCGTTTTCTTGCCTTCGGTTGAAATATCTGCCGGTAATATGATATAATCAGTTCGACCAAATAAGAATTTGCAGAGGTGCTTTATGAGAAAAGAAATTGATATAAACACTTGGGATAGAAAAGAACACTTTGAATTTTATTCTGATATTGCAACACCTCATTATTGCGTTGCATTCAATGTTGATATAACAAAGCTTCTTGAGTTTACAAGAGAGAACAAAATATCTTTCTATTACTCGCTTATATATCTTTGTACACAGTCGATTAATGAAATTGATGAGTTTTTACTTGAAACTGAGGATAACAAGGTTTATAAGATTGACCGCCGTGTGCCTTGCTTTACGGATTTGAAAAAAGGTGCAACAAGCTTTCATATGGTGTCACTTCCTTGTGATGGTAATATTATAGAATTTGCAACTAACGCCCGTAAGGAAAGTGAAAACAATCCTTTGTCAGTACATTCTCTTGGTGGCTTGAGAGAGTCGCAGATTGTATTTTCCTGTATTCCTTGGGCGGATATTACAATGTGCTCAAACGAGCGTGATTACACAGACCCGAAGCTCAAAGACGATACTGCACCCATTCTCGTTTGGGGAAAATACACCGAGCAAAATGGGAAATATATCATCAATATGACTCTTGATGTGAACCACCGTTTTATTGACGGATATTTTGTCGGTCGGTTCGTTCAGAAGCTTGAAGAAAAAATTGCAGAGCTTAAGTGATGTGACAAACTTGAATTTGTGTGATAGAAGAACAAGTTTGCTTGTTTTTTGTTTCTACAAATTCCAATTTACCGAACAGTTTAACAAACAAAATTTTGCTAAGGAGTGTGATTAAATGAAGCAGATTGATAAGGGAATACTTGAAAATTCGGTTATACAGTTTTTCTCAAGCTCTGCCCTTGCGAAAAAGCTTTACTTCAATATCCTTTGCAAAGGTCACTTTTTCTGCGACGGCAACTATCACCTGAGCCGTGATAACTATGACAGTATTCTGTTTGTGCTCGTCAGAGACGGCACCTTTACCTTCCGTGACGGAAAGGGAGAGCTTATCACCGCACAGAAAAACTCTATGGTAATTCTTGATTGCTACGAGCCTCACGAGTATTACACCGAAGCGTATACCGAGTTTCTGTGGATGCATATTGATGGTGCAAATTGCCGTGATTTCTGCAAGGAGATAATAAACTTAAACGGCAATATTGTAAAAGGGCCCGCTTACATAAAGGCTGAAAAGCTGTTTTCAGAGGCTTACGACAGTACAGATGCTCCCGAGGGTGAAATATCTACTCTAATTTATCGCTTGCTTGTGGAGCTTTCTTCAAACGTTACTGCAGAAGCGGACAGTAAAGGAAAGCTTACCGTTACCAAGGCAAGAGAGTACATCGCAGAGCATCTTGACGAGGAGATAACAACAGGTATTCTTGCAGATGAGCTTCACATAAGCCCTACCCATTTGTCGAGACTTTTCAGACAGTATACGGGCTTTTCACCTTATGATTATGTCATCGCTGTCAGAATCAGTAAGGCGAAGGAGTATCTGCTCACAACGGATAAAAGCATAACGGATATCGCATATCTCACAGGCTTTAACTCTCAGGCGAATTTTATCTATTGCTTTAAAAATCACGAGGGTATGTCACCGGGCAGGTTCCGCAAGCTTAAATTTTAATATGGTAGGATTTCTAAACTTTAAGACAGTATTTTGAAATACTGTCTTTTTGTTTTTGAGTATAATCAGATTGATAAGTAAAATCTGAAAGGATTGATTTTATGAACACCAAAGACAGAGAAAGGCTCCGCTCACTTGCAGCCCATCAGCTTGAAATAGCCAACTCACCCAAAAACCTCGAAAGAGTTGAGCTTTGGAAAAGACATAATATGTATAAGGGCGAAAGACCGCCTATTCACATTGAGGTGAATACCTTTGCTCACGAGGCGATAACACCCTTGCTTCAGTGCGAGGACGAAACCGCAAGAAATATTGAGTATAAGCTCATCAGCAATTTCATCAACCTTGAGCAGTTTGATGACGATAAGGTTGTACCGCCCTATTTTCAGCAGACCTATGATATTTACTTCACTCTTTTCGGTCATCACATAAATCAGACAACTATAAAAAAGGCTGACGGCACAGAAATGGGACATCATTTTGAGCATATCATAGATGACCTTTACGATGATTTTGACAAGATAAAGTCCCCGTCGGTTTACGGTGTCAATAAAGAAAGTACCATGCAGAAGTCCGAGCTTTATAATGATATTTTCGGTGATATTCTTCCCGTAAGGCTCATAAGTGACGGACTTTACTCCACCCCCACACAGCACGTGGTACATATGATGGGTATGGAAAATATGCTTTACTCAATGTATGACTATCCCGACGAGTTCAAAGAGATGATGGACAGAATAGCCGACGATTATATCGCATATTTTAAAAAGCTTGAAAGCGAAAATGTACTTCTTCAGAACAAGACTTTTGAATGGGTTTGTCAGGGGTCAATGGCATTCTATGATGAGCCCGACAAAGAGGGGCAGATTAAAACCACAGACCTTTGGGGCTTTATGGACAGTCAGGAAACTGTGGGCATTTCACCTCAGATGTTCCGCGATTTTATCTTCCCGTGTTACAAGAAAATTGCTTCTGTTTTCGGCAGACTCAATTACGGCTGCTGTGAGCCTGTCAGTACCTTCTGGGAGGATATAAAAACTCTGCCTAATCTGAAAAAGGTGTCAATCTCACCTTGGTGTGACGAAGATTTTATGGCAGAGCAGCTCAGAGGTTCGGGTATTATCTATCACAGAAAGCCGAGCCCCAACTATCTCGGTGTTGGAGCAAAGCTTGACGAGGACGCTTTCAGAAAGCATATAGAAAAGACCGTTAAAACCGCTAAGGGCTGTAAGCTTGAAATATGTCAGCGTGATGTTTACACGGTCAATAAGGATATGGATAAGGTAAGACGGTATGTTCAGATTATCAGAGAAACTATTGATAAATATTGGGAGGGTTAAATTATGTCAGTTATAAATGAAATATCGGCTCTTGTGCAAAAGGGTGACCGCAGAGGTGTGAAGACAGCTGTAGAAACGGCACTCAGCGAAGGCTTTACAGCTAAAGAAATCCTCGATGACGGCCTTATCGGCGGTATGATGGTTATCGGCGAAAAATTCAAGCGTGATGAGGTTTACGTACCCGAGGTACTTATTGCCGCACGAGCTATGAATATGGGTGTAAGTGTGCTCAAGCCTTATCTTACTAGGGAGGGTGTTGAGCCTGTTGGCAAGGCAGTTATCTGCACAGTGCAGGGAGACCTTCACGACATCGGCAAGAATCTCGTAAAAATGATGCTTGAGGGTGTGGGTATCGAGTGCATTGACCTTGGTACCGATATTTCAGCCGAGCAGGTGATTGAAGCCGTAAAAGAAAGTGGCGCTGAGATTGTTGCCCTTTCATCACTTCTTACAACCACTATGGAATACCATAAGGATATTATTGATGCTCTCAAAGAGACGGGACTGCGTGACAGGGTCAAGGTAATGATTGGCGGTGCTCCCGTTAATGCAGAGTTTGCCGAGCAAGTTGGTGCTGACGGATATGCTCCCGATGCCGCAACGGCAGCAGACCTTGCTCTTTCATTTTTCAAAAAGGATTAAGCCTATGAAACCGACAGTAAAAAAGATTGTTGAAAACAAAGAGAAAACTGTTCCCATCCTTTCATTCCCGTCCACACAGCTACTCAGTATTACTGTTAAAGAGCTTCTTGACAGTCCCGAAATGCAGGTCAAGGGTATGAAAGCAATAGCTGACAGATGTAACATCGGAGCGAGCCTTAATATGATGGATTTGTCCGTTGAAGCAGAGGCCTTCGGTTGCAGAATTATGTTCAAGGACGATGATGTGCCGACTGTAAGAAAAGGCATAATTGATGACATTTTTGATGCTGAAAGTATTGTTGTGCCTTCTGTCGGTACTGGCAGAACTGCCGTTTGCATTGAGGGTATAAGACAGGCTAAGAGAGAAATTACAGATATTCCCGTTTTCTGCGGTGTTATCGGACCATACTCTCTTGCAGGCAGACTTTTTGACATGACGGAGCTTATGATGGAATGCTATGACAGCCCCGATGAAGTAAAAATTCTGCTTTCAAAGGCTACGGAGTTTATTATCAGCTACATAAAAGCCTTTAAAGATGCAGGTGCTGACGGTGTTATTATGGCAGAGCCTGCGGCAGGTTTGCTTTCACCAAAGCTTAATGCAGAGTTTTCTGCACCCTTTGTAAAAGAGATTTTCGATGCAGTAAATGACAGTGAATTTGTAATCTGTTACCACAACTGCGGTAATGCAATCGGTGATATGACAGACGAGATTAAAACCTATGGTGCTGATATTTATCATTTCGGTAATGCTGTACCTCTTACAAAAATGCTTCCCGAAATGCCCTCGGATTCTCTTGTTATGGGCAACATCGATCCTGTGCTTTTCACCAAATCAACACCCGAAAAAATAAAAGAGAGCGTGAAAACTCTCTGTGATGAATGTAAGACTTATGAGAACTTTATGATTTCATCGGGGTGTGATATACCTGCTACGGCAAAGTGGGAAAACATTGATGTGTATTTTGAAAAAGTGAAAGAGATATATTCTGAGTAATTGGTTTAGCCCCTGACCGTTAAAAGTCAGGGGTGTTTTCATACATATATCGGCTCAATGCAAACAATCTCATTTGCTCTTTCTCTGATGTTGTTCATACGGCCAACCCACTCAAGCTGATTCTGCTCTTTTAGTTCCTCGGTGATACCTTCACTTTCTTTCATCTGCTCTGTGAGGGTATCAAACATATCCCGTGCCTGTTCGTCTACATCGGCAAGGTGGGTGTGCAGAGTGAGATTGCAGACGAGATAATTATACATAGCTCTTTTGTGCCGTTGCAGATAGCTTTTTCTTAGGTTGCCCCACTTGCCTATCGGACGGTTATCCTCCTGCTCGGGAAGAACCAGATCCGGCAGGTAATAATCCCCGTGAAGGGTGTAGCTGATGCCTGTTTTTTCGTTTGTGTAATGTTTAGGTAACATAAAAATTCCTCCTTAATCTTTGTGATTTTATTGTACAAAGTTAAGGAGGTTTTGTCGAATGTGTGAGAGTTTATTCTTCAATAATACTTAATATCCAATTTATCCAACCAACAATTGTAGAAGCACGTCTTGTAAATGTGCTTTCTGCCTCTACATTATAAAGATTAGAGTTCTTCATAATTTTTACAATGGTTGAAGTGTCAGGCATCTCACCGTATTGCAAATGCAATTTCAACACTTCATTAAATACTTTATGTTTTAATATTTGTGTAACTATTGCTAATTGTCTCTGTTTGTACTCTAAATTAAAAACATAATGCCCATATTTTGTCAAACTGTAACTGATACCATCATCGTTTCGCTCTTTATCAACAAAACCTAAATATCTACACGCATCAGTATAGTAATTTGTTTGTCGTTCATCGAAAGCGTATTCTGCTGTAATATCGTCTTTTGTTAAACTCTTTTCAAACAATAATTCCATTAGATTGATAATTCGAGACATATTATTGGCTTGTGGAAAAGCTATTTCAGGTTCAGGAATAATGTTTACTGTTTTCAAAATACTTTCAATATCGGATAATTTAATTTGCGTAGATATTATATAGTTCTTTTGCTTAACTAACCTCAGCGAATTATAATCTTTTGGATTTTCAAATTGATATTGATATAAATAAAAAACACCATTTGTAAATACTAAAAAAACGGTTTTTACTGGTTTTGATATTTTATTAGACCATGTTCTAAAAGGATAATACAATTGTCTTACTAAAAAATCATCAGATAATTCTCTCTTAGCTTCAAACAAAGAAAGATACTCTAATCCTTCATATGCAGCATCTATTTCAATTTGTGAATTGTTAACGCAAACAGTTTTTTGACCTTTTGTTGTTTGAATATTAAAATCGAAACTACCAGAACTCATTCTGCCACTTACTGTTGAAACAATATCTTCATCTTCCAAAAAATCAGTAAGTATACCGCAAGCATCTGCACAATTAAGAGCAATTGCTTCGCTCACGATGAATTGAGGAATAAGACTTTGGATATGCGGCGGAATTGATACTCTTTCTGTTTCGGAAACCGGAGTCTCAAATTCTTTGTATGCTGAAAAAGAGGAGATGATATAATCCCCACGGGAAATGGGCAATATTGACAAGTTGTTATCACTAAACAATTTAGGTAAGTTGACTTTGTGATCAAACTTTGTCATTAACCTAGGTTCTCTAATTTCTTTGATTTGTTCTGCTGAAATTTTAAAGCTTCCATTCTTTTCAATCTCATCAAGTATTTTATACTTTTCAAACAAAAATTTCCATGCAGTATCATTTAATCTCATAATTTATAATAATTACCTCCTCAACAGCACCTCGTTTTTTTCCGTTTGAATTAATGGAACGGTTTGCTTTTACAGAGATTATTTTGTAATCTTTATATAAATCTTTGATAAAATCTGTTGCGGAATTAGATAACATAAATTTTATGCCACGTTTTGTAAGTTCATCGCAACATTTTTTTAATCGAACTTGTTCGTTTCGATTAAAGCCACCTTTATCATATCCTGTAAAGTTAGCTGTATCAGAAACAGGATCATATGGAGGGTCAAGATAAACAAAACTACCTTTATTTAAACGTTTTAAAGTCTCTTCAAAATCTTCGCTATGAAATTCAATATCATTTGCGTTAAAATACTTGCTAACAGCTCTTAACACAGGTGCATTAACTATATTAGGATTTTTATAATATCCAAAAGGAGAATTAAATTCACCCGAAGAATTAACTCTGAATAAACCATTATAGCAAGTTTTATTTAGATATAAAATTCTTGATGCTTTTTCGAGTTTGGATAATGTTTTGTATGAATCTTTTTTTCTATCGATATCTCTTAAGTTGTAAAAATAATCTGCAGTATTTTCGTGTTGTTCAAGTGAACTTATTAAATTATCAACATCATCTCGTACAACTTCATAGACTGCTATTAAGTCTGTATTTATATCGTTTATGATTGCCTTTTTAGGTTGAATTGAAAACAAAAGTGCTCCGCCACCAAAAAAAGGTTCGCAATATGTAGTAATTCTTTTAGGGAGCAAAGGAGTTATATCGTTTAATAATTGTCTTTTTCCACCAACCCATTTTACAATTGGTGCAACTAAATTATTTTTAGGCATAAATACTCACTCCTTTCTACAATTAAGTTCATTATATCAAATACTGCTTTTTTTGGCAATACTTTTGTTTGGAACAATTTAATAATAATTGCTTTAGTCCAAATAAACTCCCTCTGTTATATGTACGCAACAAAAAAATAATACAACCTCCCTGATTTGTACATCATAGTACAACCAAGGAGGCTAATTTCATATCTTATATAGTCACTATCAAACAGTCTCGTAAGGCCAGTCAATTATTCCGCCGAACTCTTTAACATTGGTATATCCAAGCTTTACAAGTGCCTCTGCGGCATTTTTGCTTCGTCTGCCGCTTCTGCAGTAAACGAGAATAAGCTGGTCTTTATCCTTGAGTACGCTTTCAGCCTTGTCGGCGATTTCATAGTCGGGGATGAGAATTGCACCGTCTATATGAGCATCATCATATTCTTCCTGTGTGCGAACATCAAGAATAATATAATCTTCTCTTTCGTCCATTATTGCCTTTGCCTCGGCAGGAGTAATCTGCTCGTATGAATTTTCCATTTTGTTTTCACCACCCGATGTACAGCCGTAAAGTATAGCGGTACACGTAATTATCAATATCAGTATTACCGAAAACCTTTTCATTATCAGTACAGTATCCTTTCTGTTTGTTTTAATAAGTGCACTATTTAAGTTTACTGATAGTGTAATTATATATCATAAGTAAGGTAAAGGCAACTGATTTGGTGTTAAAACTTGATGCAAAAGTGATATAAAACTCTCCTTAAGCCTGTACTGTCGTGCAAGGTTAAGGAGAGTTGATTGTTTTAATTATTAACTTTCCAATATCCGAAGCGTTTTCCGTTAATCCTTGTTATAACCCCTTTTTCTTCCAATGAAGCGGTAATTGTTTTAATGGTTCGTTCGGATTTGTTTATTGATTCGGCAAGTTGTTTTTGAGTCATTTTGCCATCTTCTCTTAAAAGATTCAGCACGGAAAGTTCGTCCAAAGTGCAATCCAAAGTGCAACTTTCAGTGTCTTTTTTGCACTTTGGAGCTTCCAAAGTGCAATTTATATGCAAATATCTGTTCTTTAACTCATTGCTTTCTCCGAACAACAGATTTCTCAAAAAAGCTTCAAGATATTCTGTAGTTTCGTGAACACCCTTCTGCAGGTTGGTGTAATTTGCTCTGACGAGGGCGTTGCGGAAGTACCATGCGTTTTCAGCGAAAATATCATTTGTAACATCAAAGCCGAGTGTGCGAAGATATTTTATAAAGAAAACTGCAGTTGTTCTGGTGTTGCCTTCGGAAAAAACATGAATCTGCCAAAGACGGGAAATAAAAACAGCAAGGTGTTTTATTGTTTGCTCCAAGGAAAGATTCTTATAACTGAAGTCACGCTCTTGCGAAATATCGTAATCAAGAGTCGCTCTTAAATCTGAAGCACCGCCATACATAACAGTATCACCGTCAAGAACCCATTCGGATTTGCTTATGTTATAATCTCTGATTTTTCCTGCGTGCTTGTAAACGCCTTCAAAAAGTCTTGCATGAATTGACATATACTGTGCAGGGGACATTACAAAGGACTTTTCCGAAATGAGCTGTGCAATGCGTACTGAAACCTTGTCTGCTTCCTCTGTACGGTCGTTTCCTGTATGAGATATATTCTCTTTATAATAGCTGTGAATAAGGCGGTCGGCTTCTTCAAAAGTGATATCACCTTCGATGTTTCTTTTTGCTGTATCTATCAGATAGTCACTTGTTTTAAGCCCGTCTACAGCCTGAAGACCTATTGCTGTATGCCAGGCATAGCCTTTTTCTTTTTTCTGTGGCTCTTTTTCTCTCAGATACTCTTCAAATATATCGTTCATTTTTTCCTCCGATATAATTCATTATTAAATAATTATACCATACATCGCAAAATAAATCCATATTTTATAAGCAATTAGTTTGGTTGTTGTCGGTAGTTTATCTTGAGAACGGCAAATGCAGTAACATTTCAGCTTAACCTTTTATAAACGTATCATACGCAAATCTCGCCCCTAACCTGAATCCCGATATAAAGCTGTCAGAATTACTTATACTCGAAAATTCATTGTGGGCATTTACATAATTTGAGAACAGCTCCCTTTCTTTTTCGGGTAGCATAGCTGACAGCTCTTCCTCTTTCTTTGCAAGTGCACTCAGCTTCTTTTTCAGCTTAGGTGTGATTTCTGTCGTCAGTTCCTGCGGTTCAAGGTTGCCGTAATATAATTCTTCAATAACATTTGACATAGAAATCACCTCTCAATCTTGTGCTTCAGAAGTTTCTTATACCTTCTGTAATGATAGCCGAGCAGGTAGTCTATAACACTGTCTTTCGGTATGTAGTACACATTCCTCAGCTTAAAATGTTCAACTCTGTTTTCCTGCATCAACTTCAATGCTGTGCCTTCTCCTATGCCGCCGAGCATTTCACGGAACTGCTTTAGGTTAACTATGTCAGGATAGGTTGAAAATTGAATTTCATAATACTGTCTTTTTGTCATATAAATCAACTCCATTTTTTAGTCTGTCAGCAGCTGATTCATATTTTGCCCTCCAAATGCCCTCCGTTTGCCCTCCGATTTCCGGGATTTTTCCGGAGGGCAACAATGTTTGTAACGAGGGACTTTGGAGCCGTTTTTTGTATTATCAGGAGGCTCTGAGGCCTTGTGCGGTCTATGTTTCAGACGGCTTGCAGTGACCGCAAGGTTCAACGAAAAAGCTTAAAAATCCGAGAAGAATTCATCCCCTTAAAATCCCTCGGTGGCAACACCGTACCGGTTCAAATTCGGTCACTGGCACCAATACCCGAAAGCCTTAGTATTTGAGAGGGTTTTCGGGTTTTTGTTATCTAAAATAACCACAAGTTTTACTTGTGGAGGCGAAAAGAGGAAGCGTTTATTATAGTAAAAAAGACCTACTTTGGTATAATGTAAGTTGCGACACCAACAAAAACCAAAATGAGGCCGAGTCCATGAATGAAAGTAGTTTATCACACACACGGTGGAAGTGTAAATATCACGTGATAATAGTGCCAAAGCACAGAAGAAAGGTAGTGTGTGGGAAGATACGTAAAGATATCGGAAAGATATCGAGACGATTATGCAACTAGAATAATAGAAGCATACGCAATGACCGACCACATACATATGCTTCTCTCGATACTGCCAAGTTTGTGTGTATCGGAATTTATGGGATATCTGAAAGGCAAAAGTACATTGATGATTTTCGAAAGGCATGCAATTTTAAAGTACAAATATGGTAGAAGAACATTTTGGACAATCCCTAAATAAGATTGATATTAACTTTTTTAGGATTTAAGCACTCGCCACCGGCTGCTTAATTGAACGTCAGGGGCAATTTCTTGTCTTCGGTTGAAAGCATGGCTATGATGTGCTATAATCATTCAGAAACCTAGCATTTGAACGGAAGTGTAAAAAACAAATGTCAACTGTAAAAAACTCTGAAAGAACTGATTTCTCAGTAGGCCCCGTATGGAAGTGTATCGTTGATCAGGCGATACCTCTGACTGTCGCTCAGCTTGTTCAGTTATTATATAATGTTGTGGATCGCATATACCTCGGTCATATGGGTGACGGAAACAGTATGGCTCTGACAGGGGTAGGACTTACCTTTCCCGTTGTTTCCTTGATTATGGCTTTTACTGCGCTGTTCGGTAACGGTGGTGTTCCTCTCTTTGCCATAAAGCGTGGTGCCGGGGAAGAGAAAACCGCAGGTAAGATTCTAGGTAACTCCTTTGCTTTATTGCTGTGCAGCTCTTTGATTTTAACTGTTGCAGGATACGCTTTTACAAAACCCATTCTTTTTGCTTTCGGTGCCAGTGAGGAATCTTACATATATGCCAAGGAATATCTTGACGTTTATCTTCTCGGTACAAGCTTTTCTATGATTGCTACGGGGATGAACGGCTATATCAATGCTCAGGGCTTTCCTAAAATCGGTATGTGGTCGGTTGCTGTCGGTGCTGTATGTAATATAGTTCTTGACCCGATATTTATCTTCGGACTTAATATGGGTGTTTCAGGTGCCGCATTGGCAACAATAATCAGTCAGGCTGTTTCTGCTATTTGGGTTCTTCGCTTTCTTGCAGGTAAAAAAGCAATCATTCCCTTGCACCGTGACAATATAAGAATCAGTAAAAATCTCACCAAAGATATCTGTAAGCTCGGCATATCAAATTTTATTATGCAGGGTACTACCTGTCTTGTTCAGGTGGCGTGCAATACAACCTTACAGACCTTCGGCGGTGATTTATACATCGGCATTATGACGGTAACAAACTCTGTACGTGAAATTTTTATGCTTCCCGTTATGGGAATAGTAAGCGGTGCACAGCCTGTTGTCAGCTTCAATTACGGAGCGAGAAAATTTGACAGAGTACGTTCGGGTATCCGCTTCAACACTTTAGTCGGTACTGTTTATACATCAGTGGCCTGGATGCTTGTGATTTTATTCCCGGGCTTCTGGTTCGGTATCTTTTCTGACGATGTACAGATGGCGGAGCTTGGAATTGAAGCGATGAAAATTTACTTCTTCGGATTTGTGTTTATGTCATTACAGTTCGCAGGTCAGTCAACCTTCCAGGCCTTGGGCGATGCAAAGCACGCTGTATTTTTCTCGCTTCTTCGCAAGGCTATAATTGTGGTGCCGCTTACACTTTTACTTCCCAGGCGGGGATTAGGTGTTATGGGCGTGTTTATGGCTGAGCCGATTTCCAATGTTCTTGGCGGTGCTGCCTGCTACCTTACAATGCGTATGACGGTTTACAGAGAGATTAAAAAGGAAATAGCTAAGGCTGAAACAAGCAATTAACTTAACCCCTGACCGTAAAAGTCAGGGGCGTTTTGCTGTCACAGGTTGAAAAGATAAACTCTACTGTGATATAATCAGTTTTGTGAATAAGAATTCTGACATTCAGATGTATATCAAAATGATGGAGAACAATATGAACAGAATTGTAGAGGTGACAGATTTTCTTGCTCCTGAGCTGGATGCATATGCACGTCTGACGGAGGTTCAGCTGTTAAACAGAGAGTTTCCCGAAAAAGGTTTGTTTATAGCAGAAAGTCCTAAGGTTATTGAACGTGCTCTTGATGCAGGCTATGAGCCGGTTTCATGCCTTATGGAAAAAAGACATATTGACGGCGAAGGCAGACAAATTCTTGCCCGGATGATAAACGTTCCGGTCTATTGTGCTGAATTTGACGTTCTTACGCAGCTGACAGGCTTCAAGCTTACAAGAGGTATGCTGTGTGCAATGAAAAGAAAGCTCTTGCCTGATGTAAAAGAAATCTGCGAAAACAAAAACAGAATAGTTATCCTGGATAAGGTTATGAATCCGACTAATGTGGGTGCAATAATCCGTTCGGCTGCGGCTCTCGGAATGGATGCGGTGATCCTTACCCCCGGATGCTCCGACCCGCTCTACAGACGTGCTGCAAGAGTAAGTATGGGTACCGTGTTTCAGATTGACTGGACTTTTTTGCCGGATGACAGTCTCGATGAAATAAAAGCTCTCGGCTTTAAAACAGTAGCTATGGCTCTTAAGGAAGACTCTCTTTCTATTGGTGATCCAAGGCTGACAATGGAAAAGAAGCTCGCTGTTATCATGGGGACAGAAGGGGACGGACTTTCTGATAAGACAATATCCGACTGTGATTTTACCGTAAAAATACCAATGTATCACGGTGTTGACTCGCTGAATGTTGCTGCTGCATCTGCAGTAGCATTCTATCAGCTCGGCAATAAGCAGAACAGTATTTGAACCGACAGTATTTTTGGCTGTAATCAATATGAAATGAGGTGCTGAAATGAACAGACCGTATATTATCTGTCATATGACAATGTCAATCGACGGTAAGGTAACCGGCGATTTTCTTTCGGAAAAGGCAAGTGAGTCTGCCTGTGAAATATATTATGGCATTAACCGTAATCTTAAATCCAACGGTTTTATCTGCGGTAGAGTAACAATGGAAGGAAGTTTTACGGGCGGGTATTATCCCGATCTTTCCGGATATGAGCCCGTTGTTCACGAATGTGGCATAAAAATGGATTATATGCCTGATGATATGACAGGCTTTTATGCTGTTGCCTTTGACCCGAAGGGCAAGCTTGGCTGGAAGTCTGACAGAATTATTGATCCTGACGGTGATCCGGGATATGACGGCGCACAGATTATTGAAGTGCTGACAGAGCAGGTTGATGAAAGATATTTGGGATATCTTGAAAGTATGGGAATTCCCTATATTTTTGCCGGTAAAACAGAAATTGATGTTGAACTCGCACTTTTCAAGCTCAAAAATATTGTCGGATGTGAGACCTTACTTTTAGAAGGCGGAAGTATAGTTAACGGATATTTTCAAAGAGCAGGCACTATTGATGAACTGAGTCTTGTTGTGGCACCTGTTACGGGGGAAAAGGACGATAAGCCGTTGTTTACGGACAGCATAATTTCTGAGTACGAGCTTATTAAGTCAGAAAACATAAACAGAAATGTTGTTCTGAATTACAAAAAGAGATAAAAAGATTTCGGGGGAGTGTTTACAGTGGCTATGTGGAATCCCTGGCGGGGATGCAGAAAATGCAGTGAAGGATGTCTGCATTGCTATATTCATAAAGGTGACGCCAAACGTGGTGTTGATACAGGCAGCATCGTGCAAACCAAAGATTTTTATAAGCCGGTTGAAAGGTTGAAAAACGGCAGCTACAAAATGAAAAGCGGCATTGTCTATATGTGTTTTTCGACGGATTTCTTTATTGAGGGAGCAGATGTCTGGCGAAGTGAATGTTGGAAGATGATAAAGGAGCGTCAGGATTGTACCTTTCTGTTTCTGACCAAGCGAATTGAAAGGTTTTATGACTGTATACCCGATGATTGGGGTGACGGTTATGAAAATGTCGTTGTATGCTGTACAATCGAAAATCAGAAGAATGCTGACAGCAGGCTCTCGGTATTCAGTACCTTGCCTGTTAAACATAAATGTGTTACGGCTCAGCCCTTGCTTGAAAAAATAAGTATAGAAAAGTATCTTGACGTTGTCGGACTCGTTGTTGTCGGCGGAGAGTCGGATAAATTCGCAAGACCTCTCGATTATGACTGGGTGCTTGATATCCGTGAGCAATGTATAAGAAAAAATGTCAGCTTTGAATTCAGACAGTGCGGAACTTACTTTATCAAAGACGGCAACAAATATAAGCTGCAAACAAAGGATCTTTGCAACCAGGCAAAAAAAGCGGGTATTGATTATAAAAGACGGTGAATTACGGGGGAGGTTTTCCTGATGTTTGAATTTTTAAAAAGAAAAAAGCAGGGTGAAAAATTAACAGATAATCCTGAAATAACTGTTGAGACTGAGCCGATAGAAGTTTTTATGAACAGCAGAGAAGATAAATGCGGTGAGCTTTATTATAAAAACGGTTGCTTTTCTTATCTGATAACGGAAAAGCTTTTTGATGACTTTGAGGGGCGAATACGCTATTATTGGTGCCCCGTGCAAACAACGGCAAGTTTTTTTGATACAAGGGAAAAGGCAATTGCTGAAATAATGACCATTATAGAAACAAAGGAGTAAATGCCCTTATTTTACCTGACGGATTTATGGCAACAGACAGTTGCTTGTTTTAACCTTTCCCCGGTGATATAATATCTTTGAGGTGAAAAAATATGGAAGCAAAAAATGTTATTTATGAATTGAGAACCGGGAAGGGATATTCACAGGAGGAGCTTGCCGAAAAAGTGTTCGTTACCCGTCAGGCTGTATCACGCTGGGAAAACGGTGAAACAACGCCGAACACAGAAACCCTGAAGCTGCTGTCAAAGCTGTTTGATGTTTCTATCAATACACTTCTCGGCTCTCCGAGACAGCTTATCTGTCAATGCTGCGGTATGCCCCTTGAGGACAGCAGCATCAGCAAGGAAAAAAACGGTATTTTTAATGAAGAATACTGTAAATGGTGCTATGCTGACGGAGAATATATGTATCACGATATGGACGATTTGTTTGATGTCTGTGTCGGGCATATGGCAAATGAGCAGTTTACACCCGAGCAGGTGAGGGTGTATATGAAGGATATGCTCCCGAAGCTTGATTATTGGAAGAAGTACAAAAATCTCGGCGGTGCAGAGAAGTTTGATGAATTCAAAAAGCAGCTCATTGATGAAATAAACGCTTTAAATGTTGAAGGAATGCCAAAGGTCGAAAAGCTCAATGCTCTTGTGGGCGGATATATCAATCTTGAATACAGACTTCCTAACGGTAAGACAGTTAAGTTTTTAGATGACAGTGCAACCTACCTCGGAAATCAATTGGAATGTGAATTCGGTGGCGGAAGATGCTTCGGTATAGCCGCTAATATGGACTTTATTCTTATTTGCACCTATGAGGAAAACGGAGAGAATCCTGAGCTGGTTGTTTATAAAAAGAGATAAGTGAAGCTGCCCCGACTGCAAGGACGGGGCTTTTTTGCTGTCAATTTAAAATTGAGATTAGCAGAAGGTACGTTTTTTTCAATAAAGCATTATGTAAAGAAAAGTTGAAATTACATATCTGTTATGATATAATACATTTCGTGTTTATGAAGAATTCCTTTTGGGCACAAAAGGCTTTATAACACGAAGAAAAAAGGGGGATTCATATGAGTATTATACAGACTATTATTTCTTATCTTGCAATAGCGGCAGCTTTTATTTCTTCACTTTTTTCCTGGGGGGCAAAGGAAATGATTCCGTATACAAATGAGTACAGTATTCCCGAGAGCATTCCCGGATACAGTGTGATTTCTACGGATGAGAAAACTGATTGGAAAGCGAAGTGGATTTGGGATAAGGATAATCTTACAGAAAAAAACACCTGGATGTGTTTTAATAAAAAGGTAAAGCTTGAAAAGAAGCCCGAAAAGCTTATTGCGCACATTGCCGCTGATTCTAAATACTGGCTTTACATAAACGGCGAAACAGTTGTTTTTGAGGGCGGTGTGAAACGAGGTCCCGATAAAAACAGCAGCTATTATGACAGCGTTGATATTGCTCCTTATCTCAAAGAGGGTGAAAATTCAATCTGTGCTCTGGTGTGGTATTGGGATAATGAAACAAGCTATTCCTATTGCAGCAGCGGTCAGGGCGGCTTCCTTTTTGAAGCTGTCGGTGAAGATATAACCGTAATTTCTGACGAAAGCTGGAAGGTGAAAAGGAACGGTGCATATGTTGATTCTGATCTTTATCCTCCTAATTACAGACTCCCCGAATACAGCATTTATTTCGATGCAAGAGAAGAAATGACCGGGTGGACAGAAGAAGCTTATGATGTGTCCTCCTGGGAAAATGCAACTGAATATGCCATAGGCGGCGAAGGCGTTTACGGCGGTCTTTATCCGAGAGGAATACCTTTCCTCAAGGATTACGGCCTTAAGGATTATGAGAATTCAAAGGATTATGAAAACTATGCCGTAAAGAACCTTTTCGGTAAAAAAATCACTGTGGACATTCCCTATAATGCACAGCTTACTCCCTATCTTAAAATTATCGCTCCTGCAGGAAAGAAGATACGTATAACAACGGAAAACACCCTGATAGGTGCAGTTTCAACCACTTACATAACCAAAGAGGGTGAGCAGGAGTTTGAAGCCTTAGGCTGGTTTAACGGAGAGCATATCACGTATAAAATACCGAAAGGTGTTACAGTTGTTTCTCTGAAGTTCCGTGAAACGGGTTATGACAGCTCCTTCAGCGGTTATTTCAGATGTGATGATGAATTTATGAATTCCTTGTGGCAAAAATCTCTTCGCACTCTCTATGTGACTATGCGTGACAATTTCATGGATTGTCCCGACAGAGAGAGAGCACAGTGGTGGGGTGATATCACAAGTGAAATGATTATGACCATGTATTCCATGGACAGCAATTCCTATCTTTTGTATCAGAAGGGTGTAGAGACAATGCTTTCTCACATTGATGACACAAAGGTGCTTCAGACTGTTGTGCCTATAAGCGGGGACTATTTTGAGCTTCCCGTTCAGCAGCTTGCAGGAATTGTCGGCTTCCTCACTTATTATGAATATACAGGTGATAAGGCTTTCGTTGAGAAGGTTTATGACGCTTCCGTTGACTATCTTAAGCTTTGGGAAATCGGTGAAAATAATCTCGTTGTTCACCGCAGCGGCTCCTGGGACTGGCCTGACTGGGGCTCAAAGGCAGATATGACAGCCATCGAAAATGCCTGGGTTTATTATGCTCTTTCAGCGACGGAGAAGATGGCTGAAATTTTGGATGAGGATAAGGATATTCCCTTTATTACCGAGAGAAAAGAAGCTATTTCAAAGGGCTATCAGTCTCTCTGGACAGAAGACGGCTTCAGAAGTGAAGACGTAAAAAAATGTGACGACAGAGCCAATGCTCTTGCCGTTCTTACGGGACTTGCAGAAAAAGAGCAGTACGAAGTGATTAAAAATGTGCTCACTACTACAAAAAATTCCAGTCCCTATATGGAATACTATGTCCTTGAGGCTCTTTGTAAAATGCGTGAATATGAAGTTGCAAGAGAAAGAATAAAGGACAGATATAACGATATGGTCTGTGAGGATTATTCCACACTCTGGGAATTCTGGGATTCCTGGCGGGGAACGATGAACCATGCCTGGAGCGGCGGACCTCTTGTTATAATGAGCAAGCATTTTGCAGGTATCACTCCTCTTGAAGCAGGATATGAAAAAATAAAAATCGAGCCTCAGTACTCTCTTTCTGACAGCTTAAGCTGTACTGTTCCGAGTATAAAAGGATTAATTTCTCTGAATTATGAAAAGTCCGGAGAAGAATGCACTGTCAATCTTGCGCTTCCTCAGGGTGTAAAGACAGTTTTATATGTACCTGATAATGCTGTTGTAAACATTAACTCTGCTCTTTATTATCAGAACGGCGAGTATATAAACAGCGGTAAAGCAGGCGATGTTGAGATTATTGAAAAAGCAGTCGGTAATGAATAAGATAAAACTGGGCAAAAGCATCACATATTAATAAACTGATATGATTATATCCTTTGATAGCTGATCAGCATAAATCTTTTGAAAACGCACTATTTTTCTCGATAAGAAAAAAATAGTGCGTTTTATTGTTATCAAAACAGCTAAAAAACAATTGACAGTGTCGGAGATGAAGGAGTATAATTCTTTTATAAAAAGAGAAAGGAAGAAAAATATGATCAAAGAAAAACTTACAAAGCTTAACTGGTTTACAATATGTTTGTTCAGCTTTATGGGTGGTATTGCATGGAATATTGAAAATATGTACTTCAATACCTTCCTTTATAATTCCGTTTACGCCAATGCGTCTGAGGCTGCTATGGCAGGCTCAATGGCACCTACGACTGCCATCAGCCGTATGGTTTCACTTTCGGCAATTGCCGCTGTGCTGACAACTTTTATTATGGGTACTCTCAGTGATAAGATGAAAAACCGCAAGTTTTTTATTTCTGTCGGTTATCTTCTCTGGGGTATTGTCACAGCCGCCTTCGGTTTTATCACCAGAGACAATATTGCCGCAATTTTAGGTCTTACCGATGAAGCAAAAATTCTTACTGCCACGGTATGGGTTGTAATTGTTATGGATATAATAATGACCTTTATGGGCTCGACGAGTAATGATGCCGCCTTTAATGCCTGGCTTACTGATATTACAACTCCGAAAATCAGACCGACAATGGAAACTGCTCTTACCTTTGTAGGCTTCCTTTCCGTTGCAACGGTTATGGGTGTGGGCTCTCTTGCTCAGACTGGTGCTGTTTCCTATCAGAATTTCTTTCTCTATTTAGGTCTTATAGTTGCCGTTTGCGGTGCAGCAGGTTTGTTCCTGATTAAAAATCCTGTCCGTAAAGAAGAGGAAAATCAGGTGTCTTCAAGCTACTGGGCAGATCTCTTTTACGGCTTCAGACCTTCTGTTATCAGAGACAATGCCCGGCTTTATCTCACTCTTCTTGCTGTAGGCTTTATGAGTGTTGCTTACCAGGTGTTTTTCCCTTATCTTCTTGTTTATCTTCAGTATACGGTTATCCCCGACAGTGGCGGAGCAGATTTCCTTAAGCCGAGTGTTATAGCTGTAGCTGTTGTTGCTGTTGCAGGACTCGTCGGCGGTATTGCATTCCTTCTTAAGGTTTCCGCTAAAAACAAGGCTGCAGGCCTCATTCCCGCTGCGGTTTTCATGACCGTAGGTCTGGTTGTGCTTTCTACAACAACAAATATCCACGGCGTTCTTATCGGTGTTGCTCCTGCACTTATGGGTAATCTTGTTATGGGTATACAGTTCAATGCCGCCATAAAGGACTTTATTCCCGAAGGTAAGGCAGGTCTTTTCCAGGGTATCAGAATGATATTCACCGTTCTTATTCCCATGGTGCTCGGTCCCTATCTCGGTGACCTTGCCTGCCGTAATTCGGCAGTTACTTATATGAATGAATTCGGAGTCGAAACCATCGTACCTTCTAAGAGTATGTTTGTTTATGCGGCAGTTGTTTCCGTGTTTGTTCTTGTTCCTTTGTTCTTCCTTATAAAGAAGGGCTTTGAGGTTGAGGAAAAATAAAAACAAAAATGAGAAGTGCCTCCGTCCTTAAAATGTCGGAGGCTTTTCTGATGGTTGAGCTGTCCTTCTGACAGAAATTTAATAAAATACTTTATTTTAAATACAATATATGATATAATTTTTATTATTTATTCAGGAGATGTGAAAACAATGAGTGAAAATCGTTCAATGCAGTATGCTGAAATTCTTTCAAAGCTTATTCAGATTGAAACAATTTCATCAAGGGAAAACAAGGATATTACAAAATTTCTCGGCTTCCATAAGGCTCTCCGTGAGACCTTCCCTAATTTTTTTGCCACAGTTGAGTGTGAGGAATTTGATGGCAGTCTTTTACTTAAATGGAAGGGTACAGACTCATCCTTAAAGCCTGTTTTGCTTATGAATCACCACGATGTTGTTGAAGCAAGCGGTGAGTGGACACATCCGGCATTTTCGGGTGCAATTGCTGACGGCAAGGTATGGGGCAGAGGTACACTTGACACAAAGGGCGGTCTTGTAATGATGCTTCAGGCTGCAGAAGAGCTTATAAAAGAAGGCTTTACGCCTAAGAGAGATACATATTTTGTAACCTCCTGCACTGAGGAAATAGGCGGCCCCGATGCACAGATTATGTCCAAGGCATTGGAAGAGAGAAAAATGGAATTCTATATGGTGCTTGATGAGGGCGGTATGATTCTCTATGATCCCATCGGAGGTGCTGACGGCACATTCGCTATGATAGGTGTCGGTGAAAAGGGCTATGTTGACCTTAAGTTTACTGCAAAATCAAACGGAGGTCACGCATCTGCACCGGGCAAAAACACACCGCTTGTACGTCTGGGAAAGTTTATGGCTGAGGCAGAAAAGGCAGAATGCTTCGATGTTTATATGTCTGACACGGTAAAAGAAATGCTTTCACGCTTTGCACCTACAATGAGCGGCATTATGAAGGCTGCCTGCGGTAATGTGAATGCTTTCAAGCCTATACTTCAGAAGGTAATGCCTGCCATTTCACCTGCAGGCGCAGCAATGCTCAGAACAACTCTTGCATTTACGATGAGCAAGGGCTCCGACGGTGCCAATGTTATTCCTCAGGAAGCCTGGGTAGTGGGCAATATGCGTTTCTCACATCATCAGGGCAAGAAGGCAAGTGTTGATGCAATTACTGCTCTTGCAAAGAAATACGATATTGAAACCGAAATTATTGATGACGGCATTGAGTCGGAAATCACAGATTACAGGG
>JAZUMO010000024.1:0-27921 GCA_045603665.1 Acutalibacteraceae bacterium | reverse complement strand
TCGCTCCCGAATAATCGTCAATGGAAAAGACCTTGAACTTAACCTCACCGAGGATGTAATTTTCGTCGATAAAGCCGACCTTGTCAGAACGGCTGTCAGAGGAGTGCTGTCTGTTATCACCCATAACGAAAACGTGTCCCTCGGGAACGGTCAGCGGAAAGCTCACGCCGTCGCTGTCGATTGTGGCATTATTGATGTAGGGCTCATTGAGAAGCTCACCGTCAACAAAAACATCGCCTTTTGAAAAGTCAATGTCAACAGTCTGGTTTTCCGTCGCAATAACACGCTTTACAATAGGCTCATTGAACCAGTTGGGCTGAGTTATAATCACGACGTCACCGTATTCCACATTAGTGTCAAATGCGCTTACAATAAGCCAGTCTCCGTCGTGAAGAGTCGGCACCATTGAGCTGCCCTCAACACCGACAACACGGAAAAGTAGGGTGAAAATAAACATAATTGTTACAAGTGCAGTGGCAATAACCGAGGCAAAGTCATAGACATTGATTATAATTTTATCTTTAAAAGTAAGCTCCGATTTCTCTTTTTCCGTAATATCCTTAATCATTTGTGAGCCGCCTTTCGTAATAGTAAATCTTCAGTAGAAAACAAAAGAGGAAGGGATTTCCCCTTCCTTCCATTTGCGTGTTTATCAGCCAATCTTTTCCTTAACCTTAGCTGACTTACCAACTCTGTCACGAAGGTAATAAAGCTTGCTTCTGCGAACCTTACCGTTTCTGACAACTTCAACCTTAGCAACGTTGGGTGAGTGAACGGGGAATACCCTTTCAACACCTACACCGTAGGATACACGGCGAACTGTGAAGGTTGATGAGATTCCGCTGCCCTTTTTGGCGATGATTGTACCTTCAAAGACCTGGATTCTTTCTCTTTCGCCTTCACGGATTTTAACGTGAACACGAACAGTGCTACCGATGTCAAGTGCAGGTACTTCAGCCTTAAGGCTTGAGTCTGAGATGAGTTTGAGTGCGTCCATTTTTTGTTCCTCCTAAATTCTGCCACGTTCATTCCGATAAATCAGAAGAGGACCGCTTGCTTTTATACTGACTGAATTCAGCCGGCATGAACCACATTGCTACAGCAACGGATACAAATGCCTAAATATACTATCACAAGAGAACAAAAAAAGCAAGTCTTTTTTGAAAAAATTTCTATTTTTTTATATTCTTGTGTCGAGAAGGTCAACATATTTCTCTTTGAACTCGTCAAAGGTGTCATTTTCGAGACTTTCTCTGATTTTTTCCATAAGATTATTGTAAAAGTAAAGATTATGCATTACGCAAAGTCTCATAGCAAGCATCTCTTTACATTTGAAAAGATGTCTTATATAAGAACGGCTGAAATTACGGCAGGTCGGACAGTCGCACTCAGGATCAATGGGCAGAGAGTCCTTTTCGTATTTCGCATTGTTGATATTGATAATACCGTTCCAGGTGTTGAGGTGACCGTGACGGGCATTTCTTGAAGGCATTACACAGTCAAAAAGGTCAACTCCCCTGCTGACACCCTCGATGATGTTACCGGGTGTGCCTACACCCATAAGGTAACGTGGCTTATCCTTAGGCATATAAGGCTCAACGGCAGAAATAATTCTGTACATATCCTCCTTCGGCTCACCAACGGCAAGACCGCCGATAGCATAGCCGTCCAGATTGAGCTCTGCGATTTCCTTCATATTCTCTATTCTTAAATCATCAAAGGTACAGCCCTGATTGATACCGAAAAGAAGCTGATTTTTATTGATTGTGTCGGGCAGAGAGTTCAGTCTGTCCATTTCAGCCTTACATCTTTTAAGCCATCTTACGGTACGCGCACAGGAATCCTTGGCATATTCGTACTTTGCGGGGTTCTCGACACATTCGTCAAAGGCCATAGCGATAGTTGAGCCGAGATTTGACTGAATCTGCATGCTTTCCTCAGGACCCATAAAAATCCTTTTTCCGTCGATATGTGAAGCGAAGGTTACACCCTCCTCCTTGATTTTGCGAAGACCGGCAAGAGAAAAGACCTGAAATCCACCGCTGTCAGTAAGAATTGGGCCGTCCCATCGGGTGAACTCGTGAAGACCGCCCATTTCACGTATAAGCTTATCGCCCGGTTTCACATGAAGATGATAGGTATTTGAGAGCATAACCTGACATCTTATTTCCTTTAAGTCAAAAGCAGAAAGAGCACCCTTTATTGCTCCGCAAGTGGCGACATTCATAAATGCAGGGGTCTGCACTGTGCCGTGTACGGTTTCAAAGACACTTCTTCGTGCTGTTCCGTTGGTTTTGATTACTTTAAACATTAATTATTTTCACCTCAAAAATACGGCATCGCCGAAGGAAAAAAATCTGTATCTTTCCTCAACGGCTTTTTTATAAAAATTCATCGTGTTTTCATATCCGCAAAAGGCACTTACAAGCATAATAAGTGTGCTTTCGGGAAGATGGAAATTTGTAATAAGAGCATCAATGCACTTGAAATTATATCCTGGATAGATAAATATATCCGTCCAGCCCTCGCTTTCTTCAATTTTGCCTTTGAAGGTGCCGACAGATTCAAGGGTACGGCAGCTTGTTGTGCCGACAGCGATAACTCTTCCGCCTTTGGTTTTAGTATCATTTATCAGCTCGGCTGTTTCCTTCGGTAACCAATAATGCTCCGAATGCATAATATGCTGTGAGATATCCTCTGCCTTGACGGGACGGAAGGTGCCAAGACCCACGTGAAGGGTTACATAGCCGATTTTAACGCCCTTCTCTTCTATTTTTTTCATAAGCTCCTCGGTAAAATGAAGACCTGCCGTCGGTGCGGCTGCCGAGCCGAGCTCCTTGGAATAAACCGTCTGATATCTTTCCTGATCCTCCAGCTTTTCTGTTATATAGGGAGGCAAGGGCATTTGACCGATTTCGTCAAGAACATTAAAGAAGTTGCCTTCGTAAAAGAATTTCACAAGTCTGTTGCCACCCTCAAGAACGTCAATAACGTCAGCGGAAAGAATACCGTCGCCGAAGATGAAGTGTGTACCTGGCTTGGCTCTTTTGCCCGGACCCGTTATACATTCCCAGATATCTCCGCCTTTATTTGTAAGAAGAAGAAACTCAACTCTTGCTCCTGTGTCCTCCTTTATACCAAAAATACGGGCAGGAAGAACACGGGTATTATTGAGAATAAGGCAGTCCCCTTCTTTCAGCTCATCAAGTATATCATAAAAATGCTTGTGCTCAATTTCACCGCTTACCTTATCCACGGTCATCAGTCTCGATGAATCTCTCGGCTCGACGGGGTGCTGAGCTATAAGCTCTTCGGGTAAATCATAGAAAAAATCTGATTTATTCATCTTAAATCCTTTCATAAACTTGCAAAAATTGATTGACACTTTAAATCATAAGTGATATTATATAAAAGTTAATATCTATTATAGTGCATAATGCTGAATTAAGCAACAGTTTTATGCAAAATAATAAGTATAAAATTTGGATTAAAATAGAGGTGTTTTTATGAAAAAGTATAAGGTTGGTATTATCGGTGCCACAGGTATGGTAGGCCAGCGCTTTGCAACCATCCTTGACGGCCATCCCTGGTTTGATGTTGTCTGCCTCGCAGCAAGCGGACGTTCAGCAGGCAAAACCTACGAAGAGGCTGTCGGTGAAAGATGGAGAATGTCTGTTCCCATGCCTGAAAGCATGAAAAACCTTATCATCAAAAATGCAACTGACGACATCAAGGAAATTGCAGCAGCAGTTGACTTCGTTTTTTGCGCAGTTGATATGAAAAAGGACGAAATCAAAGCCCTTGAAGAAGCTTATGCCAAAGAGGAATGCCCTGTTGTTTCAAACAACAGCGCCCACAGAGGCACACCCGACGTTCCGATGGTAGTGCCCGAAATCAATGCGGACCACATTAAAATCATCGAAAGCCAGAGAAAGAGACTCGGCACAAAGAAGGGCTTCGTTGCTGTTAAATCAAACTGCTCTCTTCAGAGCTATGTTCCCGCTATTTATCCTCTCGACAAGGAATTCGGCGTAAAGGAAGTTCTCGTTTGTACTTATCAGGCAATTTCAGGCGCAGGTAAGACCTTTGAATCCTGGCCCGAAATGGTGGATAATGTTATCCCCTTCATCGGCGGCGAAGAAGAAAAGAGCGAGCAGGAGCCTCTTAAAATCTGGGGTAAGATTGAAAATGACATTATCGTTAATGCCACCTCCCCCGCTTTCACTGCACAGTGCATAAGAGTTCCCGTTTCTGACGGTCATATGGGCGCTGTGTTTATGCGCTTTGAAGACGGCAAAAAGCCCTCTAAGGAAGAAATTCTTAAAGTATGGGACAGTTTTGCAGGCAGAGCTCAGGAATTAGAGCTTCCCTCTGCACCCAAAAAGTTCCTTCATTATTTCACTGAGGACAATATGCCTCAGACAAAGCTCAACCGTAATCTCGAAAACGGTATGGCTGTTTCTATCGGCAGACTTCGTGAGGACAGCCAGTACGATTACAAGTTTGTCTGCCTTTCACACAACACTCTCAGAGGCGCTGCAGGCGGTGCAGTTCTTCTTGCCGAGCTTCTTTGCGCTGAGGGTTATATGGACTAAGGAGGTTTTTCAATGAAGCCTGTCTTTATCGGCAGCGGGGTTGCTCTCATAACTCCCTTTGATAAGGATGGTAAAATCGATTTTAAAAAATTTGAAAAGCTCATAGAATACCAAATTGAAAATAAGACGGATGCTATTATTGTTTGCGGAACAACCGGTGAAGGTTCAACACTGACAGTTTATGAAAGACTTAATCTTTTCTCAGCGGCAGTGGAGATTGCACGGGGACGTGTGCCTGTTATCGGCGGTACGGGCAGTAATAGCACTTCTTTTTCCCTTTCTCTTATAAAAGAAGCAGAAAAGACGGGAATCGACGCTCATCTTTCCGTCACCCCCTATTATAATAAAACCTCGCAGGAAGGTCTTATAAAGCATTATTACACTCTTGCCGAGGAAGCAGAAAAGCCCATAATCGTTTATAACGTTCCTTCGAGAACGGGAATGAACATAAGCCCCCAAACTTATAAGGAGTTATCGGAGCATAATAATATCTGTGCGGTCAAAGAGGCCGATTCAAACATTTCAAAGCTTATAAAATCAATCGCTCTGTGCGGTGACAAGCTTGATTTTTATATCGGCAACGATGATATGATATGCCCTGCCACGGCCTGCGGCTGCAAGGGTGTAATTTCCGTTCTCGCCAATGTTATACCTGAATTCACCCACGAAATGACTGTCGAAGGAATAAGCGGTAATATGCAAAAATGCAGAAGAATGCAGAGTGAGGTTATTGATCTTGTCGAGGCTCTATTCTGCGATGTCAACCCCATTCCCGTTAAGTTTGCAATGAAGCATCTCGGTATGGATACCGGTGTTTTGCGTCTGCCTCTTTGTGAAATGAGTGAGGAGAAAGAGAAAAGACTCGTCCGATGTCTTGACATAGTACAATAAAAACTAATCATCCATTGCAAAGTCAGAAGTACTTTTGCGATGGATGATTTTTATTAATGAGATTACATATTGGCAATCAACCGTCTTCTTTTATTTTCACTTTCTACCAAACAAAAATGTTTCAACGCTCAGGCCGCTTGGACTCATATTAAATATATATTAACACAGAAAAATCCCGATGCCGAAGCACCGGGATTGAAAAATATTCCGCTTTACTATTATTTGATTGTTGTGTACATGAAGTACTTGTAACCGAGGGGGTTAGCGAAGAAGCCTTCAACGCTGTCATCGATCATATAGATATCTGTGTAATAGTAGATGGGAGTGATGCAACCTGTTGACATAAGAAGGTCTTCAGCTGCGTGCATAAGGCCGTAACGAGTTGCGGGATCTGTGCAAGCCTTGATTTCAGCGATAAGAGCATCATAGGTTTCTGCCCATGTGCCGTTTTCAACCTTAAGGTCTACACCGAGATCTGTAACGTCAACGCTGTACATCTTGAGGTCAGCGTGTTCGCCCTTACCGAACTGGATGTCGTTGTTACCGGATACAGTAATCCACATATCAAGGAAGGAGATGGGATCGTTGTAGTCAGCAAGCCAGCCGTTACGAGCTACAGTATATTCACCGTTCTTACGTGTGTTGAGGAATGTGTTCCATTCCTGGTTTTCAAGGTTAACAGTTACGCCGATAGCAGCGAATGCACCCTGGATGTATTCAGCGATAGCCTTGTGGCCGTCGTTGGTGTTGTAGATGTAGTTAAGAGCAGGTACATCTGTGAACTTAGCGGTAGCTTCGTCATAGGTGTAGTACTTCTTAAGTGTTTCTACAGCAGCCTTGAAGTTGTCTTCGAAAGCATCAGCAGATGCGTTGAAGTAACCGTCAAAATCTTCGCTTGAGCCTGCATTCTTGTAGAATTCAGAACCGTCAGCATCTGTCATACCCATAGCAACGAATGAAGCTGCGGGAACTTCACCGGCCTGAGAAATTTCGTTAACGATGTGGTTACGATCGAGAACAAGAGCAAGAGCATTTCTGATTTCAGCTTCAGCCTTTTCAGCTTCAACACCTGTGAGAGTTGAAGAAGCGGGAAGGATGGATTCGTTTACGTTCCAGGATACATAGTATGTACCGATCTGACCTGCAACTACGAATTCTTCAGGATATTCAGCCTTAAGAGTAGCGATGTCATTTGTGGGAACGTCGTCGATAAGAAGCCAGTCGCCGTTCTTGTAGTTAGCGAGCATGTTGTTAGCGTCGTCTGAAAGATAGAACTTGATTTCAGGCATTGTAACCTTTTCAGCATCAAAGTACTTATCGTTCTTTGTAAGAGTGATAACGCTGTTGTGCTCCCAACCTGTGATTGTGTAAGCACCGTTACATACGTATGTAGCGGGATCAGTTGCCCAATCTTCAGAAGCAACTACGTCTTCACGTACGGGATAGTATGTGGGGAATGCAAGGAGTTCGTTCCAGTATGCAACTGCATTGTTGATTGTAACAACGAGAGTTCTGTCGTCTGTTGCTTCAACAGCAAGCTTTGCGTCGGGGTTAACGAATTCTTCAACGGGGTTGCCTTCTTCGTCAACTTCGCCGGTTTCCTTTGTTTCCCACATTTCAGCATAACCCTTAACTACGTCGAGCATGTAGTTATAGTCAGCTGCGAGAGCAGGAGAAGCTGCACGGTTCCAAGCAAATACGAAGTCAGAAGCCTTGAGGGGCTGACCGTCGGACCATGTGAGGCCTTCCTTAAGGGTGTATGTGTAGGTAACAGTACCGTCTTCGTTTTCAACACCTTCAACGAGCTCTTCAGCAGCGTCAGCAACGATAACGAGTTTACCTGCATCGTCCTGAGACCACTTTGCAAGACCTGAGAAGAGGTGAGCAACGAGAGTAGCACCGTCAACTGCTGAGTTAAGAGCAGGATCAAGTGTGTCGGGTTCAGAAGCAAGACAAACAGCAAGAGACTGAGCCTTAGCATCATCTTTGTTACCACCACATGCGGCTAATGTAAATAACATTACAACAGCCATGAGTAAAGCGAGAATTTTTTTCATTTTCTTTCTTTCCTTTCTGAAAAATGTTTTTTTATTTCAAATGCTTCTCTGCATTTAAAACCTTATGTAGGACTACGGCTTACCGTAGTCATTTGTCAGCCGATTTCGTCGATTCTGTGACAGGCAACGAAATGGCCGGTTGATACCTCTTTGAATTCAGGCATTGAGAGAGCACACTGCTCAGTAGCATACTGGCAACGAGTTCTGAAGGGACAGCCTGAGGGAGCATTAAGAGGACTGGGAATATCTCCGCTTAAAACAATTCTCTTGTTTGCTCTTGCAATTTTCGGATCGGGTACGGGAACTGCAGAGAGAAGAGATTTGGAATAAGGATGAAGCGGATGGTCATAAATTTCAGCCGCATCGGCAAGCTCAACCATTCGTCCGAGATACATTACGGCGATTCTGTCGCTGATATGACGGACAACAAGAAGGTCGTGAGCGATGAAAAGATAGGTAAGACCGAGCTGCTGCTGAAGCTCACCGAACATATTGATAACCTGCGCCTGAATGGAAACGTCAAGAGCAGAAACAGGCTCATCACATACGATAAATTCGGGGTTTACGGCAAGAGCACGTGCAATACCGATTCTCTGTCTCTGACCGCCTGAAAATTCGTGGGCATATCTTGATGCGTGTTCACTGTTAAGACCTACATGACCCATAAGCTCAAGGATTCTTTCCTCACGCTCCTTTTTATCGGCACAAAGCTTATGAACATCAAGAGGCTCACCGATAATATCGGAAACTGTCATACGGGGATTGAGTGATGAATAAGGATCCTGGAAAACCATGGTAGCCTTTTTTCTGAACTCAGCCAGGTCAGCTTTTGTTTTTATAACCTTGCCGTCAAATTTAATTTCACCGGCTGTGGGCTTGTAAAGATTGAGAATAGTTCTGCCGACGGTTGTTTTACCGCAGCCTGACTCACCTACAAGACCGAGAGTTTCACCCTTTTTGATAGAAAAGGAAACATCGTCAACAGCTTTGAGAGGCTTGGAACGAAACATTCCCACATTGATGTTGAAATATTTTTTAAGACCGTTGACCTCTAAAAGTGTCTGTTTGTTATTTTCACTCATTGGGCGTCACCGCCTTTACTATTATTATCCACAAAAACGGTACCGTTGTCAATAGCATTTTTGATGCACATCCAGCAGGCAGCCGCGTGGTCGTCATTAATCAGTATCCTTTCGGGCTTTGTGTCGATACAGATTTTCATCGCTGCATCGCATCTCGGTGCAAAAGCACAGCCCTTAGGCATATTGAGAAGGTCGATAGGTGTACCCGTAATAGGCTTGAGCTTTTGTCCTGCAGTATTAGCAGAGGGAAGCGAACGGATAAGACCCTTTGTATATTCGTGCTGAGGATTATAGAAGATTTCGTCTGCTGTGCCCTGCTCACAGATTGAGCCGGCATACATAACAACAACCTCATCACACATCTGTGCCACAACACCGAGGTCGTGGGTAATCATAATGATAGCCATTCCGAGCTCCTGCTGTAAATCCTTCATAAGCTCGAGAATCTGTGCCTGAATTGTAACGTCGAGAGCTGTGGTGGGCTCGTCGGCAATAAGAATATCGGGCTCACAGGCAAGAGCCATAGCAATCATTACTCTTTGTCTCATACCGCCTGAAAGCTCATGAGGATACTGCTTCATTCTCTTTTCGGGCTCGTTTACGTTAACAAGACGGAGCATTTCAACAGCACGGTCGTATGCCTGCTTTTTATCTCTGTCTGTATGAAGAAGAATAGCTTCGATAAGCTGATTGCCGATTGTATAGGTGGGGTTGAGAGAGGTCATGGGATCCTGGAAGATGATGGAAACCTTGTTACCTCTTACATCCTTCATTACCTTTTCATCTGCACCTACAAGCTCCTGACCGTCAAGCTTTATGGAGCCGCCGATAATTTTGCCTGTACCTGCGAGAATTTGCATAATTGAGTAGGCTGTAACGGATTTACCTGAGCCTGACTCACCTACTATACCTAAAACCTTGCCTCTTTCAAGATTGAAGGAGACACCGTTAACAGCCTTGACTTCACCTGCATCGGTAAAAAAGGAGGTCTGTAAATTGTTTACTTCTAATAAAGCCATTATAAATCTCCTTTCTTAGCTGTTAAGCTTGGGGTCGAATGCATCACGGAGTCCGTCACCGAAAAGATTGAGAGACAGAACAACGAGTGAAATAACAAGTGCGGGGAAAACAAGACGTGAGGGATAGGAGTTGATGCCGTTAAGAGCCTCAGAAGCAAGAGAGCCGAGTGAAGGCATCGGAGCGTTAACACCGAGTCCGAGGAAGGAAAGATAGCTTTCTGTGAAAATTGAGTTAGGAATCTGAAGAGCTGTGGAAATAATGATAACACTGATGCAGTTAGGAATAAGGTGCTTTCTTATAATCCAGCTGCCCTTTGCACCCGTCGTCTGGGATGCAAGAACATATTCCTGCTCACGGAGTGAAAGGATCTGACCTCTGATGAGTCTTGCCATAGATACCCAATAAAGAATAGCAAATACGATAAACAGACTTATCATATTTGTACCCAGCTTTTCCAGAACTGTTCCTGTAATTGCAACCTCAAGCACAGTGCCGAGAACAGAAGCAAGAAGAATAACCATAAGGGTATCGGGAAGAGAATAGATAATATCGATTATTCTCATTATAACAAGGTCAACCTTGCCGCCGAAGTAACCGGCGATAGATCCGATGGTAAGACCGATAACGAGAACGATAAGACTTGCAAAGAATCCGACCGCCAGAGAAATTCTTGTGCCGTAAACAACACGGATGAAATAGTCTCGGCCGTGGGAGTCAGTACCGAAAATATGAGGGAAGACCTTTTCACCGGCATCAATTTTTGCCTGCTCTGACTTGCCGTATTCAAAGGGAGCGAGGTTGTTATAGGATGAGTCAACGGGCTTACCGGGCTCGATACCTAACTGCTGCTCATAGGAATAAGGCCAGAACATAGGAAGAAAAATCGAGGTAAGAGTTATAACAAGAACGATTATAAGAGAAACAGTCGCAACCTTATTTTTGAGAAATCTTTTTGAGCCGTCCTTAAAGAATGTGCTGGAGGGTCTCATTTTTACGATGTATTCTTTTTCCTCTTCCGTAGCGGGAATAAACTTTTCAACGTCAACGTGGAGGCTTAAAGGCTTTTTATTCATTTTCTTTTTACCTCCTTATTCAAGATTGATTCTCGGGTCAACAACCTTATAGAGAATATCGGTTATAAGGTTCATTACAACAATAAGCGTTGCAAGAACAATGGTTGTTCCCATAATCAATGTGTAGTCACGGTTTGTGATTGAGTTAACGAAGTTTCTGCCGATGCCGGGAACAGCAAAAATCTGTTCAACAACAAGAGAGCCTGTTACAATGTATGCAAGCATAGGACCGAAATAGGTCAGAACAGGAATAAGAGAGTTTTTAAGTGCATGCTTGAAAATAATCTTATTACCCGAAACACCCTTTGCCTTGGCTGTACGGATATAGTCCTGACCGAGAACATCAAGCATTGATGAACGGGTAAGACGTGTGATATAAGCCATAGGATAAAGAGAAAGTGTGATAACCGGCAGAATAAGACCGCCGTCTGCATTACCGTTAGCAGGTAAAATACGAAGGGTAATGGCAAAAATTATAAGCAACAGTGAGCCCATAATAAACGAGGGCATAGAAACGAAGGCTGTTGTAAGAACCATAATAAACTTATCAATAATCTTGTTTCTTCTCAGTGCTGCAACCGCACCCAGAACAATACCTGCTACAAGCGCTATTATAGCCGCTGCGATACCGAGCTCCGCAGAGGTTTTGAGACCGTCAGTAATAATATCGATTACATCACGTCCGCGCTGCTTGAGCGAAGGACCAAAATCAAAGCCTGTAACAATATCCTTAAGATATGTGAAATATTGCTCCATTACAGGCTTGTCGAGACCGTATTTAGCCTCAAGTGCTGCCTTGGCGGCAGGGGTGATCGCCTTTTCGCTGGCGAAGGGACCGCCGGGAACAGCTCTTGTAACAAAGAAAGTGACAGTAATTACAACCCATACCGTAAGAATTGCAAGAGCCACTCTTTTTAACACATAAAGTAATGTTTTTGTGTTCACAGTTATAACCCACCTTATTTTTTTATTCCAGATTTGTTTTTTGAAGAAATATTTAAAATGATTTCTTGCTTTATCTGTTTATATTCGGTTTATTGTACTATAAAACCGTTCAAATTACAAGACCTAAAACAAAATTTTCGTCAGAATCACTAATTTTTTAATAATATTCAAAGCAAATAAAAATCATTCATTGATTATTTTATCACTTTCGATAATATAATGAAGAAGTATTCTGACGGCAACAAAGAAGCCTTCAATGTCAATTCTTTCGTCACGCTGATGGGGGCCTCCGTGACCCTCAGGCATTTCGAGAACGGGTTCTTTTCTGTCTGAAAGAATTACGCTTGTGCCGAGAGAAAAAGCATTTTTAAGCTTTCGTGCATAGGTGCCTCCGGACATAAGAACAGATTTGAGCTTTTCCCCTGTTATTTCGGCATAAATGTCTTCAAGCACAGCGGGAACAGGACTGTCCTTATCAATTGAAAAGCCGGGGCTGTTATTCTTATATGTGACCTCAAAGCCGAGTCTGTCAAGTGCTTTAGCTGAATTGCTTTCGAGAACATCAGCGTCCATTGTGTCACCGTAGCGAACATCAAAGGAAAGCATAAGCTTTTCATTTTCGATTTTAACCATACCGTTCACGCAGGTTGTTTTGCCGAAATTGACATCCTCGTGATAAATATCAAGGCCTTTTCCGTAATAGCATAAAAGAGCCTCCACGGCACCGCTTAAAATTTCACGGTCATTTTTACAAAGTCCTTCACAATCCTTAAGGATAGTAAAAAGAGTAAGAGCAGCATTTTCCGAGCCTTCGGGAATACTTGCATGCTTTGAAACACCCTTTGCAAGAAGAACAATCAGTCCGTCAGATGCTTCCATTGTTATTTTTTCATTACCCTCAAGCTTTACTTTAAGCTCTCTATAAAGCTCATCACTGTATGCGATTGAAGCTTCGATTTTATCGAGAACGATATTGAAAGCCTCACCTGCCTTTATGCTCTTTATGTCCTTAAGTTCACTCCTGCTCTGTGCCCAGAAATGGTAAATGCCTTTTTCGCCGGTACTGCAAGGGAAATCAGCATCGGGCACAAAGGAAAGGTCGGGGATTTCGTGCTCATCAAGATAAGAAAGCATATCCTTCATTCCGCACTCCTCATCGGAGCCGATAAAGGCTTCGAGACGGCTTTTAAGCTCAATGCCGTTATCTCTCAGAAATTCCATAATGCAAAGTGAAGCAATTATGCCCGATTTGTTATCCTCTACTCCCCTTCCGATAAGGCTTCCTTCCTTGATTATCGGATTGAAGGGCTCAGTGAAAAGCCAGCCGTCACCGACGGGAACAACGTCACTGTGGCAGAAAAGACCGATTGTCCTGTCTCCCCGTCCGTAATGAACGAGAGCATAACCGCCCTCATCATAAACTGTGCTGCTTATACCCTCGGAATCAAAAAGCGACGCAGCAAAATTCAAAGCTCTTGCACATTCCCTTCCGAAGGGTGCCTTCTCTTCCTTTTCAGAAGTGATTGAAGGAATTTTTGCAAGGTCAATCCATTTTTCGATTATTCTTTCTTTGTTCCCTGAGAGCCATTCGGTAAAGAGCAAATCGATATTTTTGTCAATCATTTTAAACAGCCTTTCCATATTAATCCATTATTTAATTAACTCATTAAAGTGATAAACCATAAAAAATACTCTAAACTTAATTAGAGTATTTCTGTATAATATTAATTTGATTATAGCATATTAAGACTTTTAATGCAAGTGTAAATTAACGGGTAATGTTCCGTTTTTTGTCAATCACCTTTGCTTTTATAACGAAAAAGCAGATTAACTGAACAGAAAGAGTAAGTATCCAGCTTATGGGATAAGAATAGTAAATCGACTCGATGGTATGATATGCCTCCTGAGAAAAGATGCAGAAAATCCAGAACACTCTGAAAATACAGATTCCGAATACGGAAACTATCATCGGCACCACCGAGTAGCCGAGACCTCTTATGGCACCGACAACAACATCCATCATCCCCGCAAGGAAATAAGCCGTGGCGATAATTGTAAGTCTCGTCACACCCGCCGTAATTACATCGGCACTGTTAGTGTAAAGGTCGATAAGATTATCAGCAAAGAGATTATATATAACTCCGAAAAACGCACCCGTAACAAAAACATAAATGAGAGCCGTCGAAACGACCTTGCCGATGCGGTCATATTTACCAGCGCCCTTATTCTGCCCCGTAAAGGCTATTGCTCCCTGATGAAAGGCATTCATTGCCACAAAAGCAAAGCCTTCGACATTTGCCGAGGCGGAGTTACCGGCAATAACGATTTTACCGAAGGAATTCACCGAGGATTGGATAAGCAGATTGGAAATCGAGAAAAGCATACCCTGAAGACCTGCGGGAAGACCTATCTGCACAATTCTGAGAAGCTTGCTTTTATCAATGCGTAAATCCTTGAGCGAAAGCTTTATAGCACTTTTTTCTTTCATAAGAGTAATAACAACGAGAACAGCCGAAACAGCCTGTGAAATAGCTGTTGCAAGACCTACGCCGAAAACACCCCAATGAAAGCCGATTACAAAAATAAGATTGAGAACAACATTGACAATACCCGAAGCCGTAAGGAAATAAAGAGAACGCTGTGTGTCACCTACGGCACGTAAAACGGCACTGCCGAAATTATAGACCATAACCGCAATCATACCCGCAAAATAGGTACGAAGATAAATTACGGAAAGGTCAATTACATCGTCGGGCACCTTCATAAGGCGAAGTATCCGGGGTGCTAAAAGAATGCCGATGACCGTAAGAAATATACCGCTTATAATACTTATTGAAATAGCCGTATGTACTGTTTTTTTAACCTCATCAGCCTTTCCCGCACCGAAATAGTTGGCTGTAAGAACATTTACACCAACGGAAAGACCGATGAAAAGATTGGTCATAAGATTGATAAGAGTTGTGGTGGCACCGACAGCCGCAAGAGACTCATCACCGGCGAAATTGCCGACAACAATAATATCGGCTGCATTGAACAAAAGCTGCAATACACCCGACAGCATAAGCGGAAGGGCAAACTTCAGCATCTTTTTGAAAACTGAGCCTGTACACATATCAATTGAATATTTGCCGGATAAGCTATTTCCCATTTCATTACCTTCTTTCAAAAGAATATTTTATCACGATTATTCATTTAAGTAAAGTTTTTATTGACTTATTTTAAAAAGAAAACTATAATATTTTCATAAATCCAAGGAGGTTAATCCAATGAAAATAGGTTTTATAGGTTTAGGAATTATGGGTGAATCAATGTGCGAAAACATTGTAAAAAAACACAATGACACCGTTTACTGTAACGACCACAAGCCAAGTCAGATTGATAAGCTTTCTTCTCTCGGTGCCGTCGGCTGCGCCACAAACACCGAGGTTGCCGAAAAGGCAGATATTATTATCACAATGATACCCACCTCAACCCACGTTAAGGCGGCTTACACAGAAATGCTCCCCTATCTCGGAAAAGGAAAAATCTGTATTGATATGAGCACCATTGAGCCTGACAAATCCGTGGAGGTTGCAAATATGGTAAAGGCAAAGGGTGCACAGTTTGCCGACTGTCCCGTGGTACGCTCCAAGGCCGATGCAATCGCCGGCACACTCGGTGTTCTTGCAGGCTGTGAAAAGGAAGTCTTTGAAATTATTGAGCCGATACTTTCCTATATGGGAAGCAAGGTAATTTATATGGGTGAAAACGGTATGGGCCTTGCGGCAAAGATTTGCCATAACACCCTCGTTGCGCAGATACAGAACGGTGTCAACGAAACTCTTAATCTTGCCCAGAAGCTCGGCATTTCCATTGATAATTTTGCCGATGCCGTTGCCGCAGGCGGTGCACAGAATTTTTATATGAATGCCCAAAGAGAAAAGCTCAAAAACGAAGACTGGTCCACTGCCTTTTCCCTGGAAAATATGTGTAAGGATATTACAATCTGTTCACAGATAAGCAAGGAAATGGATTTCGATATGCCAGGAATGAGAGCTGCAAAGGCTGCCATTGACAAGGCCATGGAAAGAGGTTGGGGCAAGGAGGATTTCCGTCAGACCTACAGAATAGTCAGAGGTGACTGATATAAATTTACACCTGAAGCCTGCTTAAGACTTCAGGTGTTTTCTTATTCTGTTCTGACGGCGTCAATATGAATAAACCTTGTCGCATAATAATCATAGGATGAAAGCGGACGGTCAAAGGCATCATTGGAATGTGATGCAACAAGAATTTCAGGATAAAGAGATGTGATAATGATTGTATGATAAAAATCTCCCTCTTCGTCACCTAACTGCACAACATCGCCAATTTCAATCTCGCTTTCTCCTACCTCTCGACCAAAGGGGCCGACACCCTCATTGGAGGTAAGAAACTCGTAAAGATATTCCACACCCGTCCATGAGGCTGTGCGGTTGGAGGAGGTAAGATAATACCAGCCGTAAACAGGAGTAAAATTCATTACACCGCTTCCCGCATAAAGACATTGGGAAACGAAGTTGGTGCAGTCCCCTCCTATTTCGCTGAAATCAAGAAACTGTGGATTCCGTCGGAATGCCCACTCCCGTGCATAATCAATTGCCGCCTGACGGTCATAAGGAATTATAGCCATAATATCACCCCTTGGTTATTATATGTCAGGGGATAAAAAATGCTCACACCGTAAAAGATGTGAGCGTTGATTTCATAATAACAAAATCACTGTTTATTAAGTATACTTTTTAACAAGATACCCCAAAAAAATCTGACATAAACTCAAACCTAATGGGATAAAAAATGTATAGACTGCAAACTCTTTGGTATCCGTATCTCCGAAGATTAATCCAATAACTGACAAAAACATAATTACACAGAGTGCAAAACTATATATTCCTACAAAAGCCTGCAAAATGAACCGTAGTATTTTTCCGAAAAAGCGTTTCGGAATTATCCACTGCATAGCAAGAAAATAGCCAAATACAATTTCTTCTAAAACAAATTCAAATAGAGATAATATACAGCCCATTCCTTCCTCCTTTACTCCCCTACCGGCTTATTGGTAAGAGTGTTATATATAAGCATTTTCATTCTGCCCTTTGATGATGCCCAATCACCGAAGCACATAACATCTTTACCGCCATTACATTTGTCCCAAGCAAGAAGATTTTTATCATCACCGCCCGGATTGCCGTTTCTTACAAAATTACAAAGATAATCGGTCATATCCTCACTTATAAGATAATCGGTTTTCTCCATCGGCCGCCAGCAGTTTTTAAGAGTGCCGAACCAGTACCACAAATCACTGCTGTGCCAGGCACCCTTATCGTCACCGGGAAGCATATGCTCAAAAAGCCACATATAAGCGCCGTTTTTCTTTGCCCATCTCTTTGTAAGGGAATAAAGAACGGCAGGAGCCATATCGTGACTCGTTGAGCCGACCATATAAGGAATATCCTTTACCTTTGGCTTGTCTTTAATAAGTATTCCGTCTTTAACGGGAACGGCAGACATAGCAGAGCCCTTTGTCGCCTTCCATTCACGGAAAAGGATTTCGGGAGATACCTTGCGGAATTCCTCTAAGGTTTTCGCACCCGTATTTTTCATAACCTCTTTCCAGAAGTCATATTTCTTTTCGGCTGTGGCCGTCATGAAGGAGCCCATACCTACACCGCTTGACATAACGGCAGAGCGGAAAAGTCCGTCGGTATAATCACTCTGACAAAGATGCTGAACACTCATAGCACCTGCGCTCTGTCCCATAATTGTGATTTTTTCACCGTCACCGCCAAAAGCAGAAATGTTATTCTTCACCCATTTTATGGCAGTAACCTGATCATAAAGACCGTAATTACCCGTATGCCCTGCCTCCTTTTCAAGCTCGGGAAGGCAGAGAAAACCCATCGGACCGAGACGGTAATTGACAGTTACGGAAATAACACCTTTTTTTGACCAGACAGGGCCGTCAAAATGCTTTTCGTGACCGCAGCCTCCCGTAAAGCCACCGCCGTGGATATAAATCAGAACGGGAAGCTTACTGTCGGCTATGGCATTTTCCGGAACACGTATATTAAGGAAAAGGCAGTCCTCGTCATAGGTGTAGACCTCACCCTTACGGAATTCGTTATAGTAGAAAACCTTGCCCGGATTTTCCGCCTCGTTATAAAAGGCTCTCGGCTGAAAGGAGCAATTGCCGTAGGCCGTGGCATCATAGATACCCTCCCACTCTGTCACTATTTCAGGATAAGTCCATCTTTCACTTGTGGCATAGCGGATGCCTTTAAAGTCAATTACTCCGTCACCGACGGTGCCCTTTATCTCTCCGCAGGGAGTTGAAATGATTTTATGCATAAATTAAAGTTCCTTTTGCGCTTTTTTGAATTCGTCGATTTTATTTCTTGTTTCAGCATCCATATTCCAAAGGAACTTAAATGCTGCCCAGGAGCCGAGGACGAAAATACCCGGCAGAAGCACGGCTATAATCTTTATACCCGAAACTGTTGCTGCTGTCTGTTCGGCAAGGTCGGCGTTATAGCCAATCCAGCCGAGCATAAGAATAGCTGAAGAGTTACCGATAGTCTGTCCCACACGGCGGGAAAGATTGAAGGTGCCGTAAATTGAGCCCTCCGTTCTTTTTCCCGTAATCATTTCGTTATAGTCAATAGCCTCGCTGACAAGTCCCCACTGCATATAAATGGACATACTTGCAAGTCCCATAGCGCAGTTACTGATGATGATGTGGACATAAGGATTGACATCCATAGCCATATGAAGGCCGAAAAGACCGATATACATAACCGAGCCGATAAGAAGACCGAAACGGATAAATCTTTCAAGACCGAACTTTTTGGCAAGGAAAGGACCGCCTAAAAGAGTCACCATCATAAAGGGCGCGGAAATAATTGTTCCCTTTGTAACAAGAGCAATATCACCGTAAACCACCGAGAACAAATAGTTTGTGAGAGTCGAGCTTACATACTGCATCATACAAATGCAAAGGCCGTGTATACACAAAGCAAGGAAGGGTCTGTTCACACGGAACACGTTGAGAATATCCGTAACCTTGATATTCTGCTGCTCACTGCTTTCACTTACGGGTGCTGTTCTTTCTTCCGTGAGCGCATAATGACCCAGACACATCACAAGACCGATGACAGCACAGATTGCGGCACCGACAGCATAACCGGTGGAATTGGTCTGGCCGAACTTTTTGATAAGCATAGGCATAAGCATAACGGGTACGGCATTACCCACGGCGGAGCCGAAGCCACGGGCAGAGGAAAGAATCGCTCTTTCCTTGTCGTTATCAGCCATCGCCGAAAGCAAGGAGCCCATTGGAATATTGAACATTGTGTATGCACCCTCATAAAGAATCTTAAGTCCGAAAAGAATGCAGACAAGAGACAGTCCTTCGAAAAGGGAAGGAACAGACCATAAGGCAATAAAGCTTACAGTCAGAAGAGGTGCACTTCTTAAAAGCCAAGGACGGAATTTGCCCTTGGCATTTTGCTTTTTGGCGAAGGCTTTATCCATAAATGCACCCATAAGAGGGTCGTTGATAAAGTCCCATACATTCCATATTACAAGAAGTATGGCAAGTAAATCTGTGTCAACCTTGAGAGCATCGGTGCAGTACATAGCAAAGGTACTGCCCATAATTGCAAAGGTCATACAGCCGCCGGCATCGCCGAGACCGTATCCGATTTTGTGCTTCAGCTTAAGAGCTGAAGTGTTTTCTTCTGTTTTCTTCTTTAACATATTTTCTCCTCCTGTATGTTATAAGCCAAGTATAACACCTGATCTGTTAATTTTTCAATATCAAACGGCAAATATTTCCGTTTATCCTTAAAGAAAAAGATAAGAAGAAAAAATAAAATGCCACTTATCAGTTGTTTTGAAAAGATAAATGGCATATTTTATTATTTTTTTATTCCCGAAACTATATACATTTTTTCGTCGGAAACCTTAACATCAACCTCAAAATAAGGCGACATCATAAGTGCAAGCTTTTCCTTTGAGGGCAAAGGCAGAGAAACATTTTTTGCCGCACCCGAATGACATTCCTCAAGCTCCCTTTCGCTCATTCCGTGAGCTACGGTAAGTCTGCCCTTTTCCTTAAGAGCCGAAGAAAGATTTTTAAAAAGCTTTTCGCTGTCTGCAAAATGAGGAAAGGCGTTATATATCATAACCCCGTCAAATTTTTCCTCAAAGATATATTCCTCCGCATCGCCGCATATTACCTTAACTGAAGGAAACTTTTCCCTTGCCTTTTCGGTCATAAGAGGAGAAATGTCAATAGCCGTTACCTTGACTCCGTGCCTTAAATATTCGGGGAAAAGCACTCCCGTACCGCAGGCAACATCAAGAATATGTCTGTCTTTTTTTATGCCGCCTTTTTCAAAGATAAAGCTTATTACATCCTTCTTAAGACTTTGATCCTCATCCCAACAGAAAGCAAGAGAGTCAAAAAACATGGCAATTTCTTTTTTGTCCATCATCACATTTTCCCCATCGAAGCGTTTTTGAAGTGAAGCTCCTTCATCCCCTCGACCTCATCGCATACTGCCTTGAGGTTGCAGGTGTCACAGTCAAAGGTTATGCTGTTCATAGCCTTGTTGAGAGCCTCGGTTATACTGTTATTTTTTACTGCAAGGGCCTCAAAGGAGCTGTAATCGGCTTCGGGCAGAGTTATGAAAATAACCTTTGCTGCCTTTACAGCGGGAAGCTCCTTATATTTTTCAATAAGAAGACTACCCACCTTCTGAAAGCTTATCCCCTTTTTCACAGCTGAGAAGGCAACACGCACTGCCTCTTTATGAGACCTTGAAGAGGTTCTTATCATATATCCATCGGGAAAATGATGGTATTTGACATATTCGATTTTTCTTATGAGGTTATATGCCTTTTGTTCGTCAGACTCATCCTCAATCTGTACAAGAGAAATTCTCGCAAAGCTGTTATTCCTCTTAAGAGAGCCGAGGTCATCACCGATAAGGATTATTCCGTCATTGATTTCCCCCGTCGTAACAAGATTGAAGCCGACACCCGAAAGTTCACAGACAGTATCCCTTTGCAATATCACCTGACTGTAGCCCGTATCCGTCCAGGAAGGGCTGACGCAGGGATAAAGCTTTTTGGGGAGCTTATCCGTAAGAGACAAAACCTCATCAATCAACAAATCAAAAAAATTCATTATAGCTTTTTATCCCTTTTCATTTTATCGTAGCGATGCTTCCAGAGAAGGTCATAAACCACTCTCACAAGCTTCATATCAAGATTAAACCAATATATCGCAAAGGTAATAAGGAATAAAGCAACTATTATGCCTATAATTACAAATAAAACGTCCATATTATTTCACCTGTGCAAGGCCTTTCTGTCTCGCATATTCAGCAGCACCGAGAGCACCCATAAGCTGAGGGTCAATGCTGAGCTCAACAACCTTGATTTTAAGCACCTTTTCGATTGCCTTTTTAAGTCCGTCATTTTTTGCACAGCCGCCCGTAAGGGTGATACTGTCTGTGGCTCCTGCCTTTTTAGCCATTACAAAGCATCTTTTTGCAACTGCAAGCTGAATACCCGCGGCAATTTCATCCATAGGCTTGCCTTCACCGACAAGAGAGATAACCTCGCTTTCAGCGAAAACAGTACACTGAGCAGTAATAGGAATGGTGTTTTTTGCACCGAGAGAAAGCTTTGAAAAATCGGTAAGTGACATTTCAAAGGCATTGGCCATAGCTTCATAAAAGCGGCCCGTACCTGCGGCGCATTTATCGTTCATAGCAAAGTTTTTAACTGTTCCGTCGGTATCAATGGAAATACCCTTTACGTCCTGACCGCCGATATCTATAATTGCCTTGACCTCGGGATTGGTAACATGGACACCCATAGCGTGACAGCTGATTTCCGAAATGTTTTCATCAGCGAAGGGCACCTTGTTTCTGCCGTAGCCCGTACCGATAAGATAGGTAAGCTCCTGTGCACTGCCAAGACCTTCAACCTGGTTGACAGCATCGCCGAGAGCAATTTCCGCACTCTGAACGGGATTGATTTTACTTCTGTTTGTAACATTGGCAACCATTTTGCCGTTTTCATCCAAAATTATGCATTTGGTGTAGGTTGAGCCTACATCGCATCCGCCGAAATATTTCATAATTCTTTCTCCTTTACCAAGCTAAATCGTCTTCGAAATCAAGAAGTGAAGCATCAAGAGGCTCTTCCTGAAGTACTGTCTGCATATATTTGTTTACCTGCTCACGCATATCTCTTCTGGATATGGTTCTCGGGTCCATAAGGTCCTGCTTGACCCAGATAAAGTTAACATTTCTTTCTCTTGCCTGATCGTCAAAGATACCTGCCAGACCGTCCATACCCTTGCAGGAAATCTGGTCATACATAATAACCGTGTCAGCGTTGTACTCCTCGACAATTCTCCACAGCTCGTCAACAACATGACGGTAGCCGCCCTTTGTATGCTTACGCATAATTGAGCGCTGATAGGTCTTTGCAAGATCCTTGAGTGACTGCTCTTTATCCTCGGTGTCGATTTCAAGATAGGAAATCATAGTTTCCATATCCATAACAACATTCATACCCCAGCAGTTTTCAAGCCAGTTTGCAAAGGAGGTGTAGTAGTTTGCAGGACAGCTCCATACAACGGTTCTGTGACGCATTTCCTTTGAAACGGGAGTTTTCTTTTCATAGGCCTTCATCATTATTTTGTTGACCTTTTTGTCAACCTTAAGGAACTTTTCGTTTGAGCCGCCCGAAAGGTTGAAATAGAAAATACGGTAAAGCCAGAAGCAGGCACCGGTCATCTGGGGATAAGGGGTTTTATTGATTTCCCATTTCTGTCTCTCATATTCAAGCTGCTTGTTATAGTCCTTCATTCTTGAGAAATAAGCGTCCCAGTCAAACTTTTCACCCGTCTGCTTTTCGATAAAGGCAATAAGAGATTTGATTTCCTCAACTGCATATTCCTGAACATCCTCACCGTCATAACGAAGAGGTACCCCAAAGCAATGAGTCGGAAGATTAAGTCTTCGGTCAAGGAAGGAGGAGTTCATTATAGAGCCGTCACAAGGCATATTTGTACCAATCATACAGCAGCCCATTTTCGGATAGTCATCCTCGATGGCAACACCCGCCTCAGCGGAAGGCAAAGGACAGACGTCGGCAGGTACACCGAAGCTTTCCGTAACCTCAAGATAAGGAGGTGTTATCTGCTGGTCAACCATTGACGAAAGGAAAATAGGTAAGGTCTGTAAAGGCATAGGGATAAGATTCGGGAAGCCTGTAAAAACCTCATTGGGAACAATTTCATCCATAAGAACAATCTTTTTGGATTTTTTGTTGCCGGGATTGATTTTTTCGTCAGCTGTAAGAGAAATATTGATAAGCTTCGTTGTATGCTTGACAATCATATTGTAATGAAGATGAGCCATACGAAGCTGAGGTCCGCGAAGACCGGCAACGTGACGGTCGATAAAGGAGGGAGCCGAAAGATAGGATGACATCCAGCGGTATCTCCATATACCCTTCACCGTGGAAACGGGTGCCTTGAGCACCATAACAATCATATCCTTCCAGGTGACAAGCCAGCGGTAATAGTCATACATCGTATCCCTGAAGCCTCGCCATTCTCTATGCTTGAGGATGGCTGTTTTATCCTTATAAAGCTTTCCGTAATTATCCATTATCCTTCACCGTCCTTTCCTTTTGAATCTTTTTGATTTCAAGACTTTCAACAAATGCCTGAACTCGGGTACGGAGCTGTCCCGAAGCAGAAGCGGTATACTGTCTGTCTACAGCGGCGGTCGGCACACCGTAATCGTTGAGCATTACATAAGAAGCGAGAGCTCTTTCATAGCCCCAATATTCACAGAATTTCAGCTGCTCATACATAACACCGTCAGCGTGATATTCGTCAACAAGCCTCTTTACATAATCCCTTCTTTCCTGAACCTTCTCGTGGCTCATATAACGGGGACACTGACTTGTTTTAAGATAATGAAGACAAATCTGTGTCAGCACATCCTCACCCTCATTGATGATGATTTCTTCTCTTCCCGGGAAACCACCGAAGCAATATCTGTCAGCAACCACAAGAGCACCGCTGTCCTCGATAAGAGCAGTAAAATCGGGATCATCCATTTCCGAGCCGACAACAACAATCTTTGCTCTGTAATTCTTTTTTGCATCGGGCTCTCTTGTTTTAAGCTCTTCGGCTGTTTCACGCAAAGCGGGAAGAATGAGCGCTTTCGGACAGCAATATGTAACAAGGCAGAGAATATGATATTCGTAGCCGGTAATTCTCGGATTTTCTTCCTTGCGGTAATTTCCTATTTCCGTCATAAGACGGCAGACCTCGTTATGCTCCTCAACGGCCTTTAAAAGTGCCTCATCAGAGGTGTCAACACCGTAAACCTCACTGAGCTTGTCGAGTATTTTGAGTCTTGTCTGCTTTACATAATGCTTAACCGTATGCTCCTCGAGCTTAAAGGGCATATCAAGAAATGTCAAAAAGAATTTTTCCTCAGAAACAAGGTCAAGAAGCTCAAAATGCTCGGCTGTTCTGTTCATTTCAGAGCAGGTTTCCGAAGCAAGATAAGCATTGAGGAAGTTATATCCCCCTTCAATTGCTCTTTCAAGAATTGCCTTAGAATAACCGCAAAGGAAGTTACTCATATAATAGGTTGCAATATCCATCGAGCCCGTACGGGGTGCCCTGAGTCTGACGGAAAAACAGTTTCCGCAGTTAAGAAGCACCTCAGGAATATGGTAGCAGGTATAACCGAGAGCTATACCGCCGTCAGCTTTTGCCTTCTGCACAAGCTCATTGTTGGCATCCTGCAGAAGCTTTTCAAATTCATAAAGATGTTTTAAATCCTTCATAGCCTTCTCCTCCTTATAATATTTCAAGCTCTTTGAGAGCCTTTCTCACGCCCGTAACCACATTTGAATCATCGGGAAGCTTAGTTATATCCTTACCCTCAATGTCATAGATTGCGAGATTTTTATCGTTTTCGATGTAAGAGAGAACAGGAATGTCACCCGTATTGATATGAGGTATTACGCTTTCATCGGGAATACGGTTGACAACAGCACCGATTTTTTTATACATCACAAGCTCATCAGCCACAGTTTTGATTGTAGAAATAACCTGTGTGCCCTTTTTACTTGCATCGGTTATAAGAAGAAGATGAGTAACCTTTTCCATAACTCTGCGATTTATCTGTTCAACGCCTGCCTCGCCGTCGATAACTACATAATCAAAGTCAGCAGACAGAAGACTGATAACCTCCTTGAGATAGGCATTGATTTTACAGTAGCAGCCTGCACTTTCAGGTCTGCCCACAGCAATAAAAGCGAAGCCGTCCGTTTCAACGAGAGCATCAAAGATTTTGTATCTTGCATCGCCTAAAAGCTCGATGGCAGCTCTCGTGTTACCATCCTCGACAGTGGAAACTATTTCCTTTCTTATGTCATCGATGGTTGTTTCAACCTCAATTCCGAGAGCCGTTGAAAGCCCCACGGCAGGGTCGGCATCAATAGCAAGAATCTTTTTGTCGGGATATGCCTCAACGAGCAATTTTACAATTGCAGCAGAAATTGAGGTTTTTCCTACACCGCCCTTGCCCGAAAGAGCAATAATTGTTGCATTGTTTTCCATAATTTATTCTCCTTTACTGCATATAAATTGCAGTCTTGCATTGCCTTTCAATTATATCACACCGAAATCATTATTTCAACAAAAAAGGACACGGAAGCATAATTAATCTCTTTAATTCCCTAAAGAAAATAAGGCCGGCGTAACGTCGGCCTTTTATGGTTTTATTTTATTTTTATGCTTCTGACCTTACTCATTGAGCCGTAAACTCTCTTTCCGTCAACGGTTTTATAGGCACGGATACGGAAGTAATATTTCTTGCCCTTTTTGAGCTTTTTGATTGTCTTCTTTTTACTTGAGCTCTTTTTTACGGTTACCTTCTTTTTATTTTTGAAGCTCTTTGATGTGGAATATTCAATCTCATAGCCGGTAACACCGCTGATTGCTTTCCAGGTAAGAGTCGCACTCCTTGAGGCTGTGGTCAGCTTTGAAAAGCTAACCTTTGAAGGAATGATTCTGAAGCTTGTGCTTACGGAAACATTGTAATCATCGCTGAAATTGATTTTTACGGTGTATTTTCCGGGAAGCTTTCTGCCCTTCTGGTAAATTACAGTATAATCTCTGCCCGCCTTAAGAACATTACCCTTTCTGTCCTTTACAGTTACCTTAGGCTTTTTTTCCTTGCCGTTATAGATATACTGTACAGCGGAAAGCTTCACTTCCTTCACAGCATAAACAGTCTTTTGCGACTTTATATATCCGCAGCTGCAGGAAACAACGGTTTTACCGTCTCTCGTAAAGTTCGCCTTGGTTACGGTTGTTTTAAAGCTATGAGCCTTCTTAGGTATTATTTTTCCCGGGGAAAGCTTTTTATTGCAGTCAAAGCAATAGCTGTCTCCCGTATAGCCATCCGAAGTGCAGGTTGAGCTCTTTTGGTTTTTGATATACTGACTGCCTTTATGATTATCCGGATTAAGTGCAACCGCCTCTTTTTTGCTGTGGGAAGCATCATTAATGCAGGTGTAGGTCCTTACTCCCTCTTTTTTACAGGTTGCAGCAACGGTAACAACACCCTCATCCCAGCTGTGTCCTGAGGGAGCAATTTCGGTAGCGCTCTTTGTTTCGGTGCAAAGCTTACAGTGAATGCTCTTGCTGCCCGATGTGGTACAACCCGGCTCCAGGTCAACGGTGTAATCACTTTCCCATTCGTGAGTATGGAAGGTATACTCCGTGTCAGAAAGAACGGGAGAAATAAAATTGAATATGCCCGTGCCCGAAAGGTCGGTTCTTACCGTTCTTTCTTCACTTATCTTTTTCCCGTCAAAGCCCACCGTGTCAGCATTTGCGATGAAATATGTGTCATAAATCCTTGTTGCCTGGTCATCCCAGGTCGCATCGACAAGATACCATTTTCCGTCATCCATCTGCACATAATTCCACATATGGTTTTCACCTGCGAAACCGCTTACGAGAGCACAGGGAATACCGAGTCTGTCGCATAAAATTTTAAAGGATTTTGAATATCCTTCACAGACAACACCCTTATCACCGACAAAAAAAGGCTCGGCAGTGTACACACGGTTGTTACTGAAATCTTTACTGTACCAGGCATTTTCACAAATATAATCATGAATGCTTTTAAGTGTATCATATCTGCTTTCACTTACCGTTACCGAGGAAAGAGCAGAATCCACCGCCGACTCAAACTGTGAAGCCTTCAATGAAGCTCCGCTGTAAATTTCTGTCGGTATTATCGTTATTTTCTTTATCAATCCCGTCCAGCCGTTTGCACTGTCATATGAAGCGGTTATCTCATATGTGCCTTCCATTATTTTGAACCAGAACACCTCAGGGCAGTCGTAAAGGAAAGCATCCATTGCCATTTGCTGTGCCTCGGCTATAGTTTTTTTGACAGATACAAATTCGGGAGTGTCGGTTATAATTCCGCTGTCAACCTCTGCTTTAAAGGTAAAGGGCGTTTTGAAGGTATGCTCAAAGCTACCCGTTTTTTTATCCGCAGAATAGTTCTTTACCATTGAGTCATAAAGCTCTTTTGCAGTACCCGAAAGCTGATTGCCGTAACAGCCCGAATAAGTGACAAGCGAATAGGGTGATACCGACTGACTTTGAGCTGTATTCATACCGAAGGTGCTCACGCAGGTGTTTTCAAAGGTAAAGACATAAGTATCTTTTTCCGCCTCTGCGGCAGATGCTCCGCCGAAGGCAAAGCAAACAACAAGAACCGCAATCACAGCGGATAATATAAAATAACGGTTAAATCTTTTCATCATTTCTCCTCCCTGATTCTATTGCTTATTAATATATAAATCTGTTCATTATGTTCGGAGTAATACTCTTACAATTTCATTATAGCACTTTATATTTTTAATTTCAACTTTAATTATTCAGATATCAAAGAAATAATATCTCAGCCGCACTTATTGAATTTATATCGGACTTATGATATATTATTTTACGGAGATTTTATTATTTTATAAGGAGGCATGATAAAAAGTAAGTGGTAGAAAAATCCGAGAACTTTGTTTATGTGTTATGATAAAGATAACAGGAAGACAGAGTAGAAACTAATTCGACATAGCTACTGGTCTACGAGATCGCTTAAGGAGAATGAAG
>JAZUMO010000023.1:0-15172 GCA_045603665.1 Acutalibacteraceae bacterium | reverse complement strand
AAGCACGGGAAACGATAACACTCATCGAGTAATCAAGAAACGATTTTCTCATTTCTCGGTTGATGTCAACATCAATAACCTTACCCATAGTAGAAGTATTTTCGGTGTTTTCCGCATTATTATTTAAATTCTTTTCATTATCCAAATTTTGCACCTTCTATCAATCTTTTCGTTTTGGTGTATTTACATTCAATTAAATATCAAGATTCTGAACATATTTAGCGTTCTTTTCGATGAAATCACGTCTCGGCTCAACCTTATCACCCATAAGAATTGAGAAGGTTTCATCAGCAACAATAGCATCCTCGAGAGTAACACGAAGCATAATTCTGTTTTCGGGATTCATAGTTGTTTCCCAAAGCTGCTCGGGATCCATTTCACCAAGACCCTTATAACGCTGAATATCCGCACCGGGCATTTCCTTCATCTTCTGATCTCTTTCTTCATCGGAATAAGCATATTCATGCTTTTTACCCTTTGAAAGCTTATAAAGAGGAGGCTGAGCAATATATACATATCCTCCGTCAATAAGAGGTCTCATATATCTGAAGAAGAAGGTGAGAAGAAGAGTTCTGATGTGTGCACCATCGACGTCGGCATCGGCCATAATAACTACTTTATGGTAGCGAAGCTTTTCAACGTCGAAATCCTCGTTGAAGCCTGCACCGAGAGCCGTTACAACGGGAAGAAGCTTTTCGTTTGTAATAACCTTATCGGGTCTGCTCTTTTCAACGTTGAGCATTTTACCCCAAAGAGGAAGAATAGCCTGAATTGTTCTGTCTCTGCCTTCCTTTGCAGAGCCACCCGCAGAGTCACCCTCTACGATGTAAATTTCTGTCTTTGAGGGATCCTTTTCTGTACAGTCGGCAAGCTTACCGGGAAGAGAGTTGCTTTCAAGAGGAGATTTTCTTCTTGCTGCTTCTCTTGCTCTTCTTGCTGCCTCTCTTGCACGGGATGCATCGAGAGATTTTGAAATAATTGCCTTTGCAATTGAGGGATTTTCTTCAAAGAAATCGGAAAGCTTTGTGTAAACGGTATTACTGACAAGCTTTGTCATTTCTGTGTTACCGAGCTTGCCCTTTGTCTGTCCTTCAAACTGAGCTTCCGTAAGCTTAACGGAAATAACAGCCACAAGACCTTCACGGCAGTCCTCACCGGCTAATTTTGTGTCTGCATCCTTGATATAACCGTATTTTTTACCGTATTCGTTGAATACCTTTGTGAGAGCTGTTTTAAAGCCTGTTTCGTGGGTACCGCCGTCAACGGTGTTAACATTATTTGCATAAGAGAAAATTCTCTCTTTATAACCGTCATTATACATAAGAGCAACCTCAGCACTCTTATCTCCGTCAACGGTTGAAAAATGAATAACCTTTTCGTGAATGGGAGTAAGACCGTAGGTTTCTCCTATATGCTCAACGAAGGAGCCGAGACCGCCCTCATAACAGAAATAATCCTCAACAACATTATCTTCGTCTCTCTTATCGGTAAGAGTGATTGCAAGACCTGCATTAAGGAAAGCAGATTCACGAAGATGATTTTTAAGAATATCATAATCATATTCTGTAGTTTCCTGAAAAATAAGAGCATCGGGCTTGAATTTTATGAAGGTACCCGTAATATCTGTGTCACCGATAACCGTAAGGTCAGTTGCAATATTACCTCTTTCAAATCTCTGATGATGAATGTGGCCGTTTTGAGAAACTTCAACCTCCATCCATTCGGAAAGAGCATTAACAACTGAAGAACCGACACCGTGAAGACCGCCGGAAACCTTGTAACCGCTTCCGCCGAATTTACCGCCGGCATGAAGAACCGTAAGAACAACGGTAACGGCAGGAAGTCCCTGCTGTTCATTGATACCTACGGGAATACCACGTCCGTTATCTCTTACAGTGATGATATTGCCGGGTAAAATTTCAACCTCAATGTGTGTACAGTAGCCTGCAAGAGCCTCGTCAATTGAGTTGTCAACGATTTCATAAACAAGATGATGCAGACCTCTGGGACCTGTGGAACCGATATACATACCGGGACGCCTTCTTACAGCCTCAAGTCCTTCAAGAACCTGAATGGCATCAGCGTTATATTCCTCGGTAACAACAGTATCCATTGTTTCAATTAATTCTTCTTTTACTTCTGTTATTTCCTGATTTTCAGCAGTAGCCTTGATTTCATCCATGGCTATTACCTCCGTTTCATTTTTTACATATTTAATCTATATAAATCGGTTTTACCCTATTAATATTTCAAATCCTGAGTTCTTTTTAAAAGAGTTGTGGTAGAAATCTGTGAAAGATAAACCTTATTTTTTTCTTCCTCTGAGGAACAGACAATAAAGGATTTCGGAAGCTCCGTAGAAACAACGTTCACATTTCCGTTTTTCTCAGCAGAGGAAAGATAATCCCTCGTTTTTTTTGAAACAGTTGTATTATCAAGATCAAAAATACCGACTATTTCATTTAAAGTAATAACTGTATTCTGTCCAAGATGAAGATACATAAAATAACCTCTTATTTTTTCTTACAGATTCCGTCTTTCATTTCCAGCTTCATACCGTACTTGAGATTTTTAACCGCTGTCGGATCACAGCAGGTAATGAATACCTGCCAATCCTTTATGTGGTTAAGAATATAATTCTGACGGCTTGTATCAAGCTCACTCATAACATCGTCAAGAAGAGCAACCGGCTGAACATCGGAAAAGTTTTTTATAACCGCCGCTTCACCTAATTTAAGTGCAAGTGCAGCTGATCTTTGCTGTCCCTGAGAGCCGTAATTGCGGGCTGAAAGACGGTCAATTTTTATTGATAAATCATCTCTGTGAGGACCAACGGAGGTAAAACCCGTAACAAGGTCATTTTTCCGTGCCTGATAAAGCTGATTTTTCATATTTTCATATAATTCCTGCTTTGTTTCACCTACGACAACCGTTTGCTGATCATAAGAAATATCAAGCTTTTCCTTTCCTGAGGAAAGACCGCTGTAAATTTCATCGGTATAAAACGAAAGCTTATTGATATAACCTAATCTCTGTCTTATGATTTCTGAAGCAAAGAAAGCAATTCTGTCTTCCCATATATCCAGGGTGTCATAAAGCTCGGAATGGAGCTGAATGTCTTTTAAAAGAACATTTCTCTGAGCTATCGCTTTATTATACTGAGAAAGAGTTACGGCATATTTAGGCTTAAGTTGACTTATTGCTATATCGAGAAATCTTCTTCTTTCATAAGGACCTTCCTTAACGAGAGAAAGATGAACAGGAGAAAATATAACCGCAAGAAACTCACCCATTATTTGATTTGAGCTTTTCATTTTTACTCCGTTAAGAATAAATTTGCGTCCCTCACCTATTTCAAGATAAGCATTCTGATCTCTGTCACGGGCAAAGAAATCCATTGAAAGATTAGCTGTTTTACTGTTGAAATTGATAAGCTCGTTATCCTTTGAGCTTCTGAAGGAGCGACAGCCGGTAAACATCCATATGCTTTCAAGAAGATTTGTCTTTCCCTGGGCATTTTCACCGTAAATAATATTTACTCCGTCACAGGGATCGATTGTGGTTCTTTTAATATTTCTGAAGTTTTTTACTTCAAGATGCTTTACATTCATTAACAGTCACCAAAATTATTTTGCAATTTTATAAACTACCTTTTCAAATTCAAAGGTATCGCCTTCTGTAAGCTTTTTTCCTCTTGAAGTGCAAATTTCACCGTTTACCTTAACAAGAGAATCCTGGATGATCATTTTTGCCTGACCGCCCGTTGAAATTGCATTGGAAAGCTTTAATGCAGCATCAAGTCTGATGTTTTCAGTAGTGATAATTACTTCTTTTTCTTCTCTTTTTGCTAATTTAACTTTGACTTTCATAAAATATCAACTCTTAATTTATTTTATATTCTTACGGGAAGGATAAGGAAGAAAAACTTTTCACCCTCAAGAGGCTTAATAATAATAGGCTGATTTGCGCTGCCCATTTCAATTCTTATTTCTTCCTCGTCACAAACCTTGAGAGCATCAAGAACAAATCTGTTATTGAATCCGATTTCGATTGTATTTCCTTCGATTTCTGCAGCTATCTTATCCGATGCGGTACCGATAGCGGTAACTGAAGAAAATCTCATTATTCCGTTTTCAACGCTGCAGCGTACGGGGCTTGATTTATCGGTAATAATAAGTGAGGTTCTTTCTATACATTCGATAATACTTCTTGTGTTTACCTTAATCTGTGTTGATGAGGTAAGAGGGATAGCAGCCTTGTAATTGATAAAATTACCTTCAAGAAGTCTTGAAATAATTTCACAGTTTTCGTATTTGAAGATAATATGTCTTTCGCCGACGAGTATTTCAATTTCAGATTCATCGTCACCGCCAAGCTTAGAAATTTCACCGAGTGTTTTTGCCGGAACAACAAATTCAAGCTTGTTTTCATCAAAGGTATAATTGATATTTTCTTTTCTGATGGCGAGTCTTGCACCGTCAACGGCAACAAGAATAAGAAGACCGTCACCTATTTCAAATTTTACACCTGTATGTACAGGATTTCTTTCACCCGTTGAAACAGAGAATATTGTTTTTCTTATCATATCCTTAAGAGTGGAAAGATTGAGAGATATGGGTGAAAACTTAGTGAGAGTCGGAAGTTCCGGATAATCGTCGGCAGAGGTACCAATAAGAGAATATTCTGCTTCACCGCTTTTGATTTTACATATATTTCTGTCATCACAGTCAACAGAAACAGTATCAGCGGGCACCATTCTTAAAATGTCACAGAGATTTTTTGCTGCAAGAACAATTTTACCTTCTCCTATTACCTCAGCGTCAATATTAATTTTTGAGCCTACCTCAAGGTCATAGCCTGTAAGAGTAACTGTTCCGTTTTCAGCTTCAATGAGAATACCCTCAAGAGCCGGAATTGTTGATTTGTTTGATACTGTACGCTGAACATTCATACATGCTTTTGAAAATTCAGCACTGTCGCATATTATTTTCATAAGTTCGCTCCTTTTCAAAAAAATCGTAAAAATAAAATAAATAGAATAGTAGTATTAGTAGTATCTGCGGATAATGTGGAAAAAAGAGGAAATCTAAGATTTCAAGCATATTCAGAGCAATTTTTATTTGTTAAATCAGATGTTGAAATCTTTTAGTTATTAACATTCCGAATTTTACATATGTTGAAATGTTGAAAAAATAAATGTTAAATGTGTAAAAATAAGTGGAAAACTTCAGCTTTCATTTATGTTTTTTATAATGTCATCGATTGTAGCTTTTAAAGAAATATCCTTTTCCATTTTGTTTCTTATTTCTTTGAGAGCATAGATAATCGATGAATGATGTTTATTACCGAATTCGATTCCGATTGCTTTAAGCGAAAGGCTGGTTACCTGTTCAACCACATAAATTGCAACCTGTCTTGCCTGGGAAATATTTGCGCTTCGTTTGTCCGAGCGGATATCGGCGGGACTTACATCAAAGGTACGGGCAACCTCATTGATTATGTTATCGACGGTAACTGGAGTAGGCTGGTCATCGTTTATAAGGTCGCTGATTGCTCTTTTTGCAATTGCGATTGACGGTCTTACCCCTTCAACATCCTGGAAGGCCTTTATTTTTTTTACTGCACCTTCAAGCTGACGGATATTTCTTTTTATATTTTCACCGATAAACTGAATTACCTCGTCGCTGAGGTCGAGACCGATTGCTTCAGCTTTATTTTTTACAATAGCCATTCTTGTTTCAAGAGTGGGAGGCTGAATATCGGCTATAAGACCCATTTCAAATCTTGTACGGAGTCTTTCCTCAAGAGTCATCATTTCCTTCGGGGGACGGTCAGAGGTTAAAACAATCTGACTTCCGTTATTGTTAAGTGCGTTGAAGGTATGGAAAAACTCTTCCTGAACGGTTTCACCTCTTGCAATGAAATGAATATCGTCAACAAGAAGAACATCGCAGCTTCTGTATTTTTCATGGAAATCATAGGTGTTGTGATTTCCGATATAGTGGATGAGCTCGTTTGTGAAATGTTCGCCGCTTGTATAAATGATATTGGCTTTAGGATTATTTGCCTTGATTTCATTCATTATAGCCAAAAGAAGATGAGTTTTACCGAGACCTGAGTGGCCGTAAATGAAAAGAGGATTGTATGCCTTACCGGGATTTGAGGCAACATTTACTGCGGCAGCATGGGCAAATCGGTTAGAAGGACCGATGATAAAATTTGAAAATGTATAATCATATTCGTTAATATCGGTTTTATCATTATCTTCAATAATATCGGGATTTTTTGCGTGTTCGTTGGGAATAACGTATTCAATGGTAACGGGGAAGCCTAAAACAGTTTCAAAGGCCGAGTTGATAATTTCGGAAAATTTGTCAACAATGATTCTCTTTTTGAATTCTGTAATTGAAAGATAAACCGTGTCATTTTGGAATTTTACAAAGCTGAGAGGACTGAGCCAGACGTTATAAGCAACTTCAGTAACGGAAAGCTTGAGCTGCTCTTTGACTAATTCCCATATTTCGTCAAAAGAATTCATAATTTTACCTCCTTGATTTTTTATAAAAAGTATTGATTTCGGGCTCATTATTATATTAATATTAAATATATAAATTAAATAAGATACAATTATACATAGTATAACACCTTATAAGTTTAGCATATTTTTGTCGCTGTTTCAAGTCTTTTATTAAAAATATTGATTTTAAAGGGGTAAAAAGGTATAATTGGGTTAAATAGAGGTGAAACACATTGAAGTTAAAAGAAAAGAAAAATGACATAATTTTGGAAAATATAGAGTGTTTTAGTGTTGAACTCTCTTTATTTTGCGGTCAGGCGTTCCGTTGGGAAAAAAATGAAGACGGATCTTTTTCCGGAGTGGTAAAAGGAAAAAAAGTAAAAATAATTCAAAAGGATAATCAGATTATATTCAGAGGTACTACAAAAGAGGATTTTGAAGAAATCTGGCAGGATTATTTTGATATTGAAACCGATTATAAGAAAATCTGTGAAAAATTTGAAGCTGACTCTTATCTTAAAAGGGCAAAGGATGAATACTACGGTATAAGAATTCTTCGTCAGGAGCCCTGGGAAGCACTTTGCTCCTTTATAATTTCACAGAATAACAATATACCCCGTATATCAGGAATAATAAAAAGACTTTGTGAAAGCTTCGGTGAAAAAATTGATGAAGAAAGCTATTCTTTTCCCTCTTATGAAAGACTTAAGGATGTCACCGTTGAAGATCTTGGTATACTCAGAGCAGGCTTCAGGGCAAAGTATATATGTGATGCTGTAAAAAAGCTGAACAGTGGAGAAATTTCACTAAACGAAATAGAAAAAATGCCCATTGATCAGGCGCGTCAGGAGCTTATGAAAATCAAAGGCGTAGGAGCAAAGGTTGCTGAATGCACCCTTCTTTACGGTTTTAACAGAAAAGAGGCTTTTCCCGTGGACGTATGGGTGAAAAGAATAATGGCGGAGCTTTATCCCGACGGTCTGCCCGAATGTACAAAGGATGTGGAGGGTATTGCACAGCAATATCTTTTTCATTGGAGAAGAAATCTCCGGGAGGATGAAAATGACTAAAAAGCAAAGAATGAAATTATGTGTTGAAGCACTTGAAAGAGAATATCCCGATGCTCTTTGTTCCCTTATTGCTGAAAATCCCCTTCAGCTTATCATTGCAACGAGACTTTCAGCACAATGCACCGATGAAAGAGTAAATAAAATTACACCTGCTCTATTTGAAAAGTATCCGACTCTTGAAGCCTTTTGTGAGGCAGAAATTGAGGATATAGAAAAGCTCATTTATTCCTGCGGCTTTTATAAAAGTAAGGCTAAGGATATCAAAGAAATGTGTATTAAATTAAGGGATGAATTTGACTGTCAGGTACCCGATACTATCGAAAAGCTTACTTCTCTTCCCGGTGTCGGAAGAAAAACAGCTAATCTTATAATGGGAGACGTTTATAAAAAGCCCGCAATTGTTGCTGATACTCATCTTATAAGAATCACAAATCTTTTAGGCTTTGTTAATACAAAAGACCCTAAAAAGGTTGAGCTTGAGCTAAAAAAGATTATCGAGCCGGAAAAAAGCAATGATTTCTGTCACCGATGTGTTCTTCACGGCAGAGCAGTTTGTGTTGCACGCAGACCAAAATGTAATGAGTGCTGTATGAAAGAATACTGTAAAAATGTAAAAAAATGATATAAGGGCGCAAAAATAACGAATTTTAAGGCTTAACATCCTTATGAAGGGTCGCCCTTTTACGCCTTTTTTGTATATTTGTAAAAAATTATCTTATTTAATAACAAAATAAAACACAGTGTAACAAATCTTACAGTTTGTAATCATTTATACATTGACTTTAAATTTTATTATTTATATAATTAAAAACAATTAAAAACGAATAAAAAAGGTAAGGTATATACTATGGAAAATGCAATGTTTTCTGAAAAAATGTATCTTGAAAGACCCTCTGATGAATCATGTTATGAATATCTGAAAAAATGCTATGCAAAAATCTCAAAGGATATCGGAGAGGATTATACAGCATTTGTAACACCTGTCGGAAATGTTGAAAGTGAAACATCAATAAAAAGATTATTTTCTGATGTTGAAAAAGTTTCTTCCTTTTTAGTGTCAAAAGGGATAAAAAAGGGTGATGTTATAACTGCTTTTCTCCCTACCTGCGGACATGCTTTTATAGCCTTTTATGCTGTGACCAGGATTGGTGCAATCGTGAATTTTGTTCACCCTCTTACTCCTGCTGCTCAGCTTGAAGAAATAATGAGACTTACAAAGAGCAAGGGTGTGTTTCTTCTTGATCTTTTCGCCGCTGCATATAAGTCTGTTATTGAAAAATACATAACAGTTGTATGCAGTATTTCTGATTTTTGCGAAGGAACAGCTTTTCAGTATGCAAAATACAATGAAAAACAGAACGCACATGTTCCGTCTTATGAAAATGCGACTCTTTATTCCGATATACTCACCTTTGAGCTTTTCCCGGCAGAGGATATTAAAAATCCTGGAAAGAGTGATGCGGTTTATCTTCAGGGCGGCGGAACAACGGGTAAAAGCAAAACAATCATACATTCAAATTATTCTTTGAATTTTCTCGCACACAGCATGTATGCACTTGATCCTGAGCACGATTATGAAAAATCATATTCTCTTTGTGTTCTCCCCTGCTTTCACGCTTACGGTCTCGGTGTTTCGATGCATTATGCTCTTTGCAATGCCTACAGACCGATTATGATTTCAAAATTTGACCCTGTTCAGGCAAATGAGCTCATAAGAAAGTATACTGTTATGGAAATAATGGGTGTGCCTAATATGTACCGAAAAATGGCTGAGGCAGAAAATTTTGAAAATGAAGGCTTGAAAAATATTCTTGTGGCTTCTGTAGGCGGTGATTTCGTTGAAACAGAATTTGTTGATTCCTTCAATGAAACGCTTGCCCGTTACGGTTCACCCGCAAAGCTTTCGAGAGGCTACGGTCTTACGGAAATGTGCGCCGTGTGTACCAGTAATGCCGGCCTTGATACATATAAAAATTCTACAGTAGGTAAGCCCGTTTACGGCACTGATGTCGAAATATGGGACAGTGACGGAAATAAACTTTCTGTCGGTGAAATCGGTGAGGTTACAATTACCGGTGAAACAATGATGAACGGTTATCTTTTTGATGATGATATAACCGAGTCGGGTATTTATACCGATAAAGACGGCAAAAAATGGGTAAGAACCGGAGATGTGGGTTATCTCGATGAAGACGGCCATCTTATTTTTACAAGCCGTATAAAGAGAATTATCGTCATTTCGGGATACAATGTATATCCTGCAACTATAGAAGAAAAAATAAACGAGCTTGATTATGTAAATGAATGCTGTGCCTGTCAGGGTTATGATGAAAAAGGAAAGCCTTATGTAAAACTCGTTGTTTCTCTTTCGGATAAGTCAGATGACACAGAAAAAATAATTGAAAAGCTTGCGGTTTTCTGCAAAGAAAATTTTGAAGGCTACGGCTGTCCGAGAAAAATTATTATTATGGATTCCCTTCCGAGGACAAAAATGGAAAAGATTGATTTTATGGCTCTTTCCGATAAAAAAATATAAAAAAATGAGGTACGGAAAATTCCGTACCTCTTAAATTTAATTTTTTACATCAGGAAGCCCTGACCGCCGTTTATCATAAGGAACATTGGAGCAAAGACAAGGGCAACAATAGTCATAAGCTTGATAAGGATATTGATTGAGGGACCTGCAGTATCCTTGAAGGGGTCACCGACGGTGTCGCCTACAACGGAAGCCTTATGTGCGTCGCTACCCTTACCGCCGCTTGCACCGCTTTCGATGTATTTTTTTGCATTGTCCCAGGCACCGCCTGAATTGGACATAAATATCGCAAGAAGAACACCGGTAACAAGTGAGCCGGCAAGAAGTCCGCCCAGAGCACTTACACCTAAGATACAACCCACAACAAGGGGAGAAAGAACAGCAAGAACACCGGGAACAACCATTTCCTTGAGAGCAGCTGTGGTAGAGATTGCAACGCAGGATTTATAATCGGGCTTGCCTGTGCCCTCGAGAAGTCCGGGGATAGATCTGAACTGACGGCGTACCTCTTCAATCATTTCGTGAGCTGCCTTACTTACGGAATCCATAGTGAAAGCAGAGAATACAAAGGGCAGAACACCGCCGATAAGAAGACCGATAACTACCTGGTAATTGAGAAGGTCAATACCAATATCCTCAAGATTTACAGCCTCAGCATAAGAGAAGAAGAGTGCGAGAGCAGTAAGTGCGGCAGAGCCGATGGCAAAGCCCTTACCGATAGCAGCTGTTGTGTTACCGACAGAGTCAAGCTTATCTGTTACTTCTCTTACTGATTCATCAAGGTCAGACATCTGTGCAATACCGCCCGCATTATCAGCAATAGGTCCGTAAGCATCAACGGCAACAGTGATACCTGTTGTTGAAAGCATACCGACAGCAGCAAGAGCAACACCGTAAATACCTGTGCCGCTTACATCACTCTTACAGCAGAAATATGAAACAAAAATACCTACACAGATAAGTAAGATAGGCATAGCTGTGGATTTAAGACCAACAGCGATACCGGAGATAATATTTGTGGCAGTACCTGTCTGTGACTGTTCAGCAATTTTTCTTACGGCACGGAAATTATCGGAGGTATACATTTCAGTAAGCACGCCGATAAGAGTACCGACAGCGATACCGGCAACGATTGCAAAGCCGTAGCTGAGAGAACCGAACATAAAATAGCTCAGAACAAGAGAAACAGCAACAACCACAATTGAAGCGACATATGTTGCGGCTTTAAGTGACTTATGAGGATCACTCTTGTTGCCTCTTACAAAGAAAGTTGAAACGATTGATGCAAGAATACCTACAGCGGCAATGTAAAGAGGATATAAGGGGCCTGAGGAAGGATTCTTTGAATTTGCAAAAGCAACAATACCGAGAGAGATAGCTGAAATGATAGCACCTGCATAGCTTTCAAAAAGGTCAGCGCCCATACCTGCAACGTCACCGACGTTGTCACCCACGTTATCAGCGATAACAGCGGGATTTCTCGGGTCGTCTTCGGGAATACCTGCTTCAACCTTACCGACAAGGTCAGCGCCAACGTCAGCAGCTTTGGTATAAATACCGCCACCTACACGGGCAAAGAGAGCAATTGAAGAAGCACCGAGGCTGAAGCCGAAAAGAATATCTGCATCCTTTGTAACGGCATAAATTCCGGCAATACCTAAAAGACCGAGACCGACAACGCACATACCCATAACGGCACCGCCTGAAAAAGCAACGGAAAGAGCAGCCTTCATACCGCCTTTGGCAGCAGCCTGTGCAGTTCTTACATTAGCCTTTGTGGCAACATTCATACCGAAATAGCCGGCTACGATTGAAAATGCAGCACCTATAATAAAGGTTAAGGCTGTGGGCCAGGAAATAAAGCATCCGATAGCAACAAAGAGTGCAAGAACGAAGAAAATAAGAATTTTGTATTCCGAAAAAAGGAAAGCCTTAGCACCGCCGTGAATAGCGGCAGAAATCTCCTGCATTCTTTCATTACCGGGATCCTTTTTGTTTATGCGCAAAGCGAGAAAGAGCGCAAACAAAAGAGCAAGACCGCCGACAAGGGGTGTAAAATAAAGTAATTTTTCCATATAATTACTCCTTTCGGATAATTCATAGCAAGGGATTTATGTAAATCTGTACTATGTTATGGATAATATAATAAACCAAAGTGAAAAAGTTGTCAACATATCGTACTAAAATTAATTTAATTTTAATAGGAAATTGTATGAATTATACTAATAACTACAATATATACTGTTGTAATAATCGGTTTTATTGCGATAAACTTTTCCGGACAATAAAAAAGAGGCTCCGAAGGGCGACCTTCGGAGCCTCTTTTTGTTATTACTTGAATTAATATTCGATTACATATTCTTCATCAACTGTAAGGGAAGCCAGAGCATTGAGGGTAAGACCCATTTTGATGCTGAGGTCCATATCAAAGTTATAGATGAATTTTGAATAGGTCATATTGCCTGTTGCTTTGTCGATTTTCGCAGTAGCAGTACAGTCATAATATCTGAATTCACTTTTTTCAACCTGGCCAACGGGAAGATTTTCAGCGATGCTGTCGGGATTCATTGTCCAGAAGATGGAGCCGACACCTTCACCGCTGCGGTAGCCAGGATTTACCTGGTCCTTCATTTTGATATCAATAACATATTCTGTACCGGTATCTGTGCAGGTAATTGTTTCAAGATATTCGGGCTTGAGCTTACTTGCAAAGTCCGTACCGCTGACAGGATATTTTTCAGCAATAAGCTCACCTTCATAAACCTCGGGAGTCATATTGGGCTTAACAAACTTTTCAATAGCTGCGTCGGCAATTGCCTGAAGAGCAGAAGCAACCTCGAGATTGTTGATTCTCATATCCTGATAATTTCTGGTTGCTTTTTTAGCGGTAGTTTTAATTTTATTGGCACTTTCATTGAAAAGAGCAACGATTTCTTCTGTTGTAGCGGGAGCTCCTGTGGAGGGAGTTTGTGCAGCGGGAGCAGAGGTTGCTGTGTCATTAGGCTGGCTGTCAGCAACAGTGGGCTGAGTTGTGGGGGCTGCTGTGGGTGCCTCAGTAGGTGCAGTTGTGGGAGCATCGGTTGCAGGTGCATCTGAAGATGCAGTGTCTTCAACTGCTGCGCCGGCTTCTTCAACGGGAGTTGCGTTGATGTTGGTAAGTGAGCCTGCAATATTACCGAGAGAGAAAAGTAAAATTATTGCAAGAGCAATTGAAATACCGGTTTTCCATTCGCTTTCTATACTATCTAAAAACTCTCTGAATTTATTCATGATATAAATTCTCCTTTCACATTTCGAGTTTTACAGAGTACATTATATTATATTTCTCAAAATAGTTCAAGTCTTTATTGCAAATATTTCTTATATATCTTTTCTATTGACTTATCATTTTTTGAGTGATACAATATTTTATGCAAAAAACAAAAGGAGATAATAGTATGAAAACAAAAAAATTGCAAAATCCCTTATGGCAGACTAATCCGACCGAGAGAAAAAGTTATTATTTCTATTTTTTCGGTCAGAATATGATTTACAATCTGGTTGCTGCTTATCTCACCACCTTCCTTCTTCTTATTGGTGTTGATCCCGTAAAATCTGCCGCAGTTATGCTTGCAGTCAAGGTTTGGGATGCAGTCAACGATGCTATTTTCGGTGTAATTTTCGACAAGGTACAGTTTAAAAGCGGTAAAAAGTATATTCCATGGCTTAAGATTGCCTGTGTTCTTACTCCCGCAGCCACAATTGCTATTTTCGTTATACCCGGCGCTGCAAGTGAAACCGTGAAGCTTGTCTGGTTCGCATTAGCTTACATCATCTGGGATACAGCATATACTCTTTGCGATGTTCCTGCATTCGGTATTATTACAGCAATGACCAGTAATGTTGAGGAAAGAAACACCGTTCTTTCTCTTAAGGGTGTTACCGGCGGTATAGGTTCAGCTCTTACCACTGTTCTTGTTACTATTCTCATCAGTGAGTTCATAGGTCTCAATTACGGATGGGTTTCAATTATTGTAGCTGCTGTTGCCGCAATCACAATGTTCCCTGTCTGCTCAAAATGTCAGGAAAGAAATCAGTCCATTGATGAAGAGCAGTTCACTGTCAGAAGAATGATTAAGTATGTTATAAGCAACAAGTATCTTCTTATTTATTATCTTGGATACATTTTCTATTCCGGTGCTCAGACCTACAATGCTCTTCATATGATTCTTGCTTATTATATTTATGAGAATTCACTTGCTTCTCTTATTACCGGTACTGTTGCGGCTCTTCCTCAGCTTGTTATGGCTCTTCTTGTGCCGAAAATTATCAGAAAGATGGACAAAACCAAGCTGTTCAAGATTTCAGCAGTTGCTACAATTCTTCTTTCATTCCTCATCCTTCCGACCAGAAGCAACTTCATTCTTTTCACAATCGCATTTATGCTCCGCTCTATCCCTCTCGGTATTATCGGTGTTCTTGCTTTCACCTTTACTCCCGACTGCGCAGAGTACGGCGAATACACAACCGGTACCGAAGCAAAGGGTATCACCTTCGCTATTCAGACCTTTGCTGTCAAGCTTGCAGCTGCTATTTCAGGCTCAATGGGTCTTGCACTTCTCGGTATGTTCGGCTTCAAAACAAAGTTTGTAATTGACGGAATTGAACAGGAAATCAGTAGCTTTGCTGACCTTCAGGCAATCAATGCCATTTCACAGCAGACAACAGAAGCACTTGACGGTTTGTGGTTCACTTATAATGTTGTGCCTATCATCGGTCTTGTGATTGCGTTCGGTATCTGGTGGTTCTATAAGCTCAACGATAAGGATGTTCAGATTATGGCTGACCATAATGTTGGCAAGATTTCAAGAGAAGAAGCTGAAAAGCTCCTTTCAAGAAAGTATTGATAAAATTAAAAATAAGAGGCTGCAAGGGCGACCCTTCATAAGGATGTTAAGCCTTAAAATTCGTTATTTTTGCGCACAACTGCGTTAAAAATGCTCGAAATCCGGCAAGGATTTCTGTGCTTTTCGCCTTGTTTTGCATCAAAAGTATCTGAATTTTAAGGTG
>JAZUMO010000022.1:0-49940 GCA_045603665.1 Acutalibacteraceae bacterium | reverse complement strand
CCTCAGACTCGTGAGCATATCCTTCTCAGCCGTCAGGTTGGCGTTCCCTATATCGTTGTATTCCTTAACAAGAGAGACCAGGTTGACGACGATGAGCTTCTTGAACTTGTAGAAATGGAAGTTAGAGAGCTCCTTAACGAGTACGAATTCCCGGGAGATGAAATCCCGATCGTTTGCGGTAGCGCACTTCAGGTTCTTGAATCTGCTTCTACAGATCCTTCTGCTCCTGAGTATGCTCCCATCATCGAACTCATGAACAAGGTTGACGAGTACATTCCTACTCCTCAGCGTCCCACAGATCAGCCCTTCCTTATGCCTGTCGAGGACGTATTCTCTATCACAGGTCGTGGTACTGTTGCTACAGGCCGTGTTGAAAGAGGTACACTTCTTGTTAACGAAGAAGTTGAAATCGTTGGTCTTACAGACGAGGCTCGTAAGGTTGTTGTAACAGGTATCGAAATGTTCAGAAAGCTTCTTCCTCAGGCTGAAGCTGGTGACAACATCGGTGCGCTTCTCCGTGGTGTTCAGAGAAACGAAATCGAAAGAGGACAGGTTCTCGCTAAGCCCGGTAGCATTCATCCTCACACAAAGTTTAAGGGCGAAGTTTACGTTCTTAACAAGGATGAAGGTGGCCGTCATACACCTTTCTTCAACAACTACCGTCCTCAGTTCTACTTCAGAACAACTGACGTTACAGGCATCATCAGCCTTCCCGAAGGCACAGAAATGTGTATGCCTGGTGACAACGTTGAAATGGACGTTGAACTTATCACAGAAATCGCTATCGAAGAAGGTCTTCGTTTCGCTATCCGTGAAGGTGGCCGTACAGTTGGTTCAGGCGTTGTTATCGCTATCAACGACTAATTCGAATAGTTTAACAAAAATCAAGACTCTCACAAACGTGGGAGTCTTTTTTTAGTGAAAAGGTAAGAGGGAATAGTGAAGAGGTTTTCTGTTACAGCCTCTCCTGAAAGGAGAGGTGGTACACGCAGTGTCCTTACGGTAACGATTGTTTTTTTAAGAAGCAAATACATAATAAATTGAACAAACGGTTGATTTTTTGAAAGAATAGTGATAAACTAACAGTGCGACCAAAACATTATATTCTTCATACAGTCAGAGAGAAGGCATTTGTTAAAAATGCGTTCTCCAATTCGTTATCTCTGTACTTGTATGGATAGAATTGTTTTGTGTCGCAACAAACGAGAACCGCATTTTTTGTGAGTCTCGTTTGAGGCTCACTTTTTATTTAAGGAGGAAAATAAAAAATGAAGAAATTGGGTTTATTGTTTGTAATATCAGTAATGATTGTGCTGTTTGCCTTTTCAGCAAATGCTTTAGTAGAACCGACAGGGCAGTGCGGTGATAATGCTTATTGGACTTTTGATGAAAGTACAGGGGAGCTTGTTATAAGCGGTAGCGGTGAAATTTATGATGATGCTTTTTGTGAAGAATATGACATTACAAGTGTTGCTATTTCTGACGGTATAACAATTATAGGCAGTTATGCATTTAAGGCTTGCAATAGCCTGAAAAGTATAACACTCTCCGAAAGTGTAACGAATATGTATGCTGGGGCGATTGATGATTGTTACGAACTCGAGAGCATAACAGTTGATGAGGATAATGAAAAATATTGCAGTGTAGACGGTGTATTATTCAATAAAGAAAAGACAACAATTCTTCATTATCCTGCCGGAAAAACAAGTGAATCCTATCAAATACCTGATGGCGTAACAAGTATAGGCGGCAGTGCTTTTCAGCATTGTCGCAATCTCAAAAGCATAACAATTCCAGAAGGTGTAACAAGTATAGGGGCTTGGGCGTTTAAATGGTGTACACGTCTTATAGATATAACGATTCCATACGGCATAACAAGCATAAATACATGCACTTTTGAGAATTGTTACAAACTCACAAGTATAACAATTCCGAATAGTGTAACCAGTATAGTTGCTAATGCGTTTATGTCTTGTTCCGGTCTCACAAGCATATACATTCCCGAAAGTGTAACAAATATATATTTGGGGGCATTCAGGTATTGTGCCGGGCTCGAAAGCATAACAGTTGATGAGGATAATGTGAATTATTGCAGTGTTGACGGTGTTTTATACAGTAAGGATAAGACACGGCTTGTTGATTATCCTGCCGGCAAAGCAAGTGAATCGTATCAAATACCGTACGGTGTAACAAAAATAGATGCTTTGGCGTTTGATGGTTGTTCCAAACTCACAAGTGTTACGATACCCGAAGGTGTAACACGCATAGGCGAGTGGACATTTGCAGAGTGTAGCAGTATTTCAAATGTGGTAATCCCGGATGGTGTAACAAGCATAGACAAGAATGCGTTTTATGATTGTTTGGGTCTCACAAGTATAACAATTCCGGACGGCGTAACTAATATAGATCAAGAAGCGTTTTGTGCTTGTGTCAACCTTACAAGCATGACAATTCCGAAAAGCGTAAACAGTATAGGCTACAGAGCATTTAATTGGTGCACCAAACTTACAGATGTGTATTATAAAGGTTCTGAGGTTCAATGGAATGAAATAAGCATCGGAACGGTGAATGAATGTTTAACCAATGCAAAAATTTATTATAATTGGGTTAATCATAATCATCTTTTCGAGGGAAAAATTACAAAGTCACCCACTCACTTTGAAGAAGGTGTAAAAACCTTAATTTGTACTTGCGGATGTAATTATAAAGAAGCTGTAGCCAAAATTTCTCATTCTTATACTCCGGCAGTAACATCTCCTACTTGTACAGCTCAGGGTTACACAACTTACATATGCACTTGCGGTGACAGTTATATCAGTGACTATGTCGAAGTAAAATCACATAGCTATACTGCTTCAAGAATTGTTGCATCTACTTGTGAAAAGCAAGGCTACACAGTTTATACCTGTGAATGCGGTCGAAGCTATAATGGCGACGAAACATCTGCAACAGGTCATAGTTATAATGGTGATGTTTGTAACAACTGCGGTAAAAGCAAAATAGAAAACTGCTCCTGTAACTGCCACAAATCCGGCTTTATGGGCTTTATCTGGAAAATTGTTTGCTTCTTCCAGAAGCTTTTCAAGATTAACCCCGTATGCGAATGCGGTATGGCACATTATTAATAAAAGCATAAAAAAGACAGACTCACCCGAGCCTGTCTTTTTCTGTTACAGCCTCTCCTTGCTAATGAGAGGTCTCACGAATAATAATTCCTTAGCGTGTTTGCCTTTTCCTCCAGCTCGATTTTTTCGTCATACAGTACCTGCAAAAGAGTTGTGAGGCGTTTTACCTCGGTAAAATTTCCTTTTCTGCGCGCCTGGAGCAGCTTTTTTCTGTTGCTTTCGATAACCTTTTTTTGCACAGCAACGGACTGCTCATATTCTTTTGCTAATTCTTCAAGAGTGGTATTCATTAATTAAAGTCTCCCTTCCTTGAAGGAAAGGGATTGCTGCCGAAAATTATGTAATCTGTTGTTACTCCGTAAAAAACAGAAAGCTTTCTTATTTCGGTAGCCGTAAGCTCCCTTCCTTTTTCTTCTGTTTCCTTAAGTGCTTTTACTGATATGCCCGTCATTTCGCTTACCTCGCTGATTTCAAGGCCTTGCTTCATTCTCAGCTGCTTTATACGACCGGATAAAACCTCGGGTTCCGAATAACTGAAAAAAGCATCCTTGCTCTTGAGCATAAGCTTTGTTTTATGAAGATAGACGGGACCGTATCGGTATTCGATGGCATACTTGAGCTTGTCATAAATAATGTCGGTGATTTTATCAAGTCTGCGACTGACGGTTGAAGGCTCAATAGAGAGCTTTCGTGCGATTTCACTTTTGCTGTAGCCCTGATACCAATGGAGATTGACAATGAGCCTGTCTGTGACAGTGAGCTCATTGTCTATTACCCTGTTTACCAGTTCATTAAGCTCACATTTTCTCTGCCTCAATATATACTCGTCAACATCTTCGTGATTTTTGCTTTGCCAGGCGGCAAAAGCTTCACGGGCAAGAGCGTATTCTTCTTTTTCAAAACTGTTAAGATACATTGCTTTTATTTGTTCCTCCTATAGCGTGGTTGAGTCTGAATTCCGCAATCACAACGGGGAAAGATTGCAAATTTCCTTCTTTTCAAACCGAACATTTGTTCGGTTTACATGTTTAATTTTAGAGACATTTTTTCGGTATGTCAATATATTTTTATAAAAAAGTTATCAAAGTACCCTTTTTTGTATTCTGTCAAATTTTCAGAAAAAATTTTTGTTACTTTTTAAGTTCGTTGTGTTTAATATATAAATGAGAAAATGACTTGCTTTTTTCTCTTGTTTGGTATACAATATTATTTAATATACTTTGAGTGGTATACCTTCTTGAAGTAAGTCAAAAAATTTAGTAAAGGATGAAAACCCTATGGCAAAAAAAGAAATGTCAGCTGCTGAGGCTTATCGCCAGGAGCGTAAAGAGCGTATAGCCAAATCAGCAAAACAGAATCAGCAAAAATCCCATAACATTATTCTCTCAAAGAGCACCAAAACTGCAATTGCAGTGCTCGTTGTTGTCGCTCTTATTGCAGGTATTGCAGGCTTTGCTGTCAGCAATTCAGGCATGCTCGAAAGAGGTAAGGTTGCTTTTACCGTTGGCGAGACAGAGGTAACTGCCGCTGAATACAGCTATTATTACAACTCTGTTTTCAATAACTACTTCCAGTATTCTTATCAGTATGATACCTATTACGGTCAGGGCATGGGTAAAATGTATACCGGCTATGATTATTCGGTTTCTCCCGACCAGCAGGCTTATCCTCAGGAGCTTGAGGGTGTTGAGAACCCCATGTTCACCGATTTCTTTGATTACAGCGCAAGAGAAAGCATCAAGCTTGTAAAGGCAGCTCTCGCTTATGCAAATGAAAATAACATCACTCTTGATGATGAAGACCTTAAAAAGGTTGATGAAGCACTCCAAAGCTTCAAGGATACAGCTAAGTCAGCTAACTATTCTCTTTCAGCTTATCTCCGTGCATTTTTCGGCAAGGGTATGACAGCAGACCTTCTTGAAAAAATCTGCACAGAGCAGGTGCTCAACGAAAAGGTTCAGGAAGTAAAGCTTGCTGAATTCTCTGACGGCTACAGCAAAGAAGTGGTCGAAAAGGAATATGCCGACAATCTTGAAACCTACGGCACAGTTTCTCTTCGTAACTATGTTATCAACGCTGAAAAGGTAACCGTAAAGGCTGAAACAGAGGGCGAAGAGGATACCCAGGAGGTTACAGCTGAAACAATGGCTGATGCAAAGAAAAAGGCAGAGTCCTTCGTTGCAAAGCTTGAATCAGGCGAGAATTTCAAGGAAATTGCTTCTGACTTTGAAAAGGAAGCAGGCAGCGAAAAATATGCTGACTTAAAGACCGATGACACTCTTACTCTCTTAGAGGACACCACTTATACAAATCTTTCCTATTCCGCAACCGATGAAAAGTTCCTTGATTGGGCTATGGATGAGGAAACCGAAAAGGGCGAGACCTATATCGTTGAAGCTGAGGATTCCGGCTACACAGTTTATATGATGGTTGCTCCCGTTCACCACGCACCCGATGCAAAGACCTATGATGTAAGACACATCCTCCTTCAGTTCCCCGAAGATGAAGAAACTGAAGAGGCAGAGGGCGAAGAAGCTGAAGAAAAGAAGGAAGACAAGACAGAGGTTGAGCTTCTCAATCCCGCTGATTACGATGTAACCGTTGACATCGACGTTGACCTTGAAACAACAAAGGATAAGGCTCTTTACAAAGAGGCTCAGGATATCCTTGCCACCTATCTTGCAGGCGACAAGACAGAAGATTCCTTCGCAGAGCTTGCAAAGAAACATTCATCTGACAGTAATGCGGCAGACGGCGGCATTTATGAAGATGTTACCGAGGGCTATATGGTAGCCGAATTCGAAAACTGGTCTCTCGCTGACGGCAGAAAAGCAGGAGATGTAGGTATCGTTGAAACAACCTACGGCTACCACATTATGTATGCTGTTTCTGAGGCTGAGGTAACAACCTGGTCCGATGCAATCAGAAGTGACCTTGCAGCAGTTGACTACAATGATTTTGCTGAAAAGCTTATCGCAGGCGACAACGTAGCAATCACAAATGAAATTGCTGAAAACCTTGCATCAGTTAAGGATTTCACCGTATCTATCGCTAAGAATCAGATAAGAAATATCCAGGCTAACGCAGCTGCAGGCGCATATTAATTTTAAAGCATAAAAGGGGATGCATTGCATCCTCTTTTTTTATCGTTGAAGGTAAGACGGACCGATTGATCCCGTTGCATTTAATGTTTCATAATTTCAAAAAAAGCAAGATGCTTTTAAGATATATCTTTTTCACTATCTTGTTTACATTTAAAAGGTTGACAATAAGTTGTTATAGTTGTAAAATATAGAATGAATTGATATAAAGAAAAGGAGCTTATGCTTATGATGCCAAAAGCTATGATAAAGGGAATCTGCATCTTCCTTGCAGTACTTATGGTGCTTTCCGTGGGTGCAATTATTTTACAGGTTGTTGCCGCAGGACCGGATATGGCTGCTTATGTTGCTCCCGTTACGGGCGATAACGATGCTGACTATATTATTCCCATTGGTCTTGCGCTTCTCGCAATTCTCGTAATAGGTATTTGTTTATTCTTACCTAAGATGAGAAAGAAGGAAGAGGAAAAAGAAGAAAACGAATAATTGAAGAGAGGGAAAAATATGAAAAAGCTTATTTCTGTTCTTTTGAGTGTGCTTTTAATCTGCTCTGCCTTTGCTGTGCCCGCTGTGGCTTCCGATGAGGCAGGGTATACGGAATATCCCGTTATTCTCGTTCCGGGTTATACCTCAGCGGTTCTTTACCGTCTTGACGAGGCAACGGGTGAAAAGATTATCGTTTGGGATGATCCCGTTTCCCAGGTAGGTGAGGGCGGCGACCTTAAAAGTGTCGTTCCCGATTTTGCAACCTATCTTTTCGAGGGTAATGTTGAGCCCTTGGCAAAAAGACTCGGTGAAGGCTTCAACCGTATTTTTGAGGGTGCAAAATGCAATCCCGACGGCACAAGCCTTTATGATGTAAAAACCTGGCTTGATACTGCCGAAGACGGAAATTATGCTGCCCTTAAGGAAAAGTATCCTGACGGTAAGCATCAGTATGAAAAAGCAATGATGGATATCCTCGGTGAAAAGGTCGGTGACGAAAACCTTTACATTTTTACCGGTGACTTCCGTCTGGGCGCTATTGATAATGCCGATGACCTGAAAGGCTTTATTGATGATGTTATTGCTCATAACAATAAGCTCAGAGCTGAAAAGGGCAAGGCTCCCATTGATAAGGTAAATATTTTTGCAGTTTCTCACGGCGGTCAGATCTCGGGTACATACCTTACTCTTTACGGATATGAAGGTAAGGTCAATAATGCTGTTCTTACCTGTCCGGCTCTTGGCGGTGCAGGTATCGCTTACGATGTTTTCAACGGTGATGTGAAGTTTGATGAGGTGGGTCTTCTTACCTTCATTCAGCACGGCTTTATGCTTGATGAGGATATGGAAATTTTCCTCCTGGCTCAGCAGCTCGGCTTTATCGACGAGCTTATTGAAGCTCTCTTTCCTCACGTTTCTGAAACCATCGGATGCTGGGGAAGCTTATGGGATTTTATCCCTCTTGAGCAGTATGAGGCTGTAAAGGAAAAGCTTCTTGACGAAACTACCCATGCAGGACTTATCGCAAAGAGCGACAGAATGCATTATGAGATTATGTCCCGTGACGGAGAAAACAATTATGAAAAGGGCTTTGCAAGAGCAAAGGCTGCCGGCACAAACATTTATCTTATTTCCGGCTATGATAATAAGATAATCACCGGTATGAATGTCAGCTCCGATGCTATTCTTCCCACTGCCGATTCAACGGGCGCAACGGTTGCTCCTTTAGGCAAGCGCTTTGCTGACGGTTATACCCAGAAAATTGACACCGGCTTTTATCAGGTATCTCCCTCAATGACTATTGACGCTTCAACATCCTATCTTCCCGAGCATACCTGGTTTGTTGAAAATTATTTCCACGGTATGACTGCAATGGATGAGTATACCTTGTCACTTATGCAAAAGCTTCTTCTTAACGACGAAAGCTACAATGTTAATTCCTTTGCCGAATATCCCCAGTTCCACGCAACCACCAATCCTGCCCATACAGTCTGGGCGGCCTTCAATAACAGCAAGGAAGGCTATGCGACCGAGGACGACACAGCTCTTCTTATAAAGAATCTTTCAAAAGAAAAGGATCTTGTTGTTACCGATGTGAACATTGTCGGTGCAGACATAAAGCTTGATTTCGATCCCTTTGTTCTCAAAGCCGGCGAAAGCAAGGATATTGCCGTTAAGGGTGAATTTCCTGACGTAAGCCTCAAAAACTTTGAGGTTAACATCTCTTACTTTATCGACAGCGCAACTCCCATCGGAGGCAGAACTCTCGAGTTTACTCTTCTCGGCGGTGAATCGGTGGAATATGATGCGGAAAATCCCTATGTAAGAGCAGACGAATCCACCCGTATTGATGTCGTAATTGACGAAGATCTCAAGGGTATGGTTCTTAAAAATATTATTTTCAGTATTCTTGAAACTATCCGAAGCATTATCGCAAAGATTATCGGCTATGTTTTTGATATTATTTAACAAATGAATAAAAACACCTCCCTTTGTCTATACTAAAGACAGTAAGAAAAGGGAGGTGAATTTCATGACAAACGAAGGCGTAAAGTGCACAGTCACAGAATGCCAGTGGCATGTTGAATGTGACAAATGCAAGCTTGAAAGAATCGAGGTAACACATGAAAAGACAGGTGCTGATTCTATCGCAGTACCTCATTTTTGTAAGAGTTATCAGAAAAAACAGTAATCAGAGCTTAAGCTGTTAAGAAAAGAAGCTGTAAAAAACTGAGTTTTTTTACAGCCTCTTTTTTATTGGCTGTTTTTTTCGACAGTTTCAGTAATAAGCTTTCTGAGGCTGTCGCCGAAATAATAAATACCTGATATCGGTGTGAGGAGAATATAATCCTCATACTTTTTTATTTTATCGGTTAATTTCATATTGAAGCTGTATTTGTCTTTGCCGACATTGATCTCAATTCCGCTGCCCGTATTTTTTATGCTCATTACGGCATAGGCCTTGTCAAAGGTGTTTTTTGCACTTTTCTGTGAGGCGGTTATACTGCCCGAGGCAAGAAGCCCCATACAGCATATAAGCACACTTATAAAAAGAAAGCGTGAAAGAAGCTTTTTCATTTCGTCATTCATAATTATTCCTCATATTTCTCTAAAATTTTACTGACAGCCTTTCCGAGACATCTGCCCGTATAAACGGCCTCGTCAAGAGTGTTTGCGTCGGTGCCGACCTCCACTAAAAGGGAGCAGGGTGTAAGATCCATATTGTATTTGCGAGGGCTGAAATAAAGGGGGCGTGTTATACCCTCAAAGTTTTCTTCGAGAGTGTTTTGCAGTTCAACGGCAAAGACAAGATTTTTCTTCCAGTCGGGAAAGCCTTCGATGGGGCCGCCTTCCTCCTGACAGCCTGAAATAATCATAATCTGAGCCGCTTTTTTGTCCTGAATTGTGGCAACGGGCTTGATTTTTGTCCCGTCAGAGCGCTGTATGGCATCACGGTGAATGTCGAGAGCGATTTTAATTGAGGGATACTTTTCGAGGTATTCTTCGACGCTCTTTCGTGAATGGGCATAAGCACCGTTATAGGAGCTGTCGTGTATTTCCTTGTCGTGGATTACCTTAAAGCCTGCACTCTCGATTTCTTTAACGATTTCTTCACCGACCCGCACCATATTGACAGCCTTATCGTTGCTTCTTGTGCGGTGTCCCACGGCATAAAAGTCTCTGTCCAATATCTCATAGGTTTCCGTGGTATGGGTGTGGAAGATAAGCACGGCAGGCTCCTCTTTATTTACCGTAAGCTCGGATTTTGTTTCAAGAAGCTTTTTGATGTTGATGTCCGTTTTGCTGTTGACATTTTTTACTCTGACTAAGCCGTACTTGTCCGTCACACCGTCATTTTTATAGGTATATTCGGAAATTTTTCCGTCCTTTTTATCGTTCTTTGACGATTGCTTTGCATTTTTTATGAGAGCAAGAATATCTTCATCGGTGCGGTTGAATTTCAGCTTTGCAACGGTCTCCACAGCCTTTTCTGTGACCGTTTTTTCTGTCGTTGTTGGTGGTGCCGTGGTGCTCATTTCCGTCGTTGGTGCTGCTTGGGTTGTATTTTTTTCGGTAAGGTCAGAGTTAATTGTAAGCCCTTTATCGGGCATAAAGGACTTTGCACTTTTTAAAGTCAGCTCAGCGGCGAGGATAATAAGATTATCGCTGAAAAAGAAAGCCGTAACAGCCACAAGACAAGCTGAGAGTATGCTGATTATGCCTTTGATTAATTTCTCTTTGTTTATTCTCATATTTTTTCCTCCGCATATTTTATATTAATTTATATTCGGAGGAGATTGATTTTAAGACACGACGGAAAGAATTTCTTCCCCGTCAATATCCGGGTGAAGGGCAGTATTTATTGCCATTGCTATAAGTCTGGAGGCTCTTTCTATTAGTGCGTCAATCTCTTTTGGGGTGACCATCATCGAGTCCTTAAGGTCAGCTTCGGATATCATATTTTCCTTTACCCCTGCCTTTTCCAATATGTCTAGAGCAAGTGTTCTGCCGTCGACAACTGTCGGCACACCGATTCCGATTACGGGCACACCGAGAGAGCTTTCGTTAATCTGCTTTCGGTGGTTTCCGACTCCCGAGCCGGGAGAAATTCCCGTATTGCAAAGCTGTACTGTTCTTCCGAGCCTTTCGGTGCTGCGTGAGGCGAGAGCGTCAATAACGATAACAGCCGAGGGCTTTATCTTATTTACAATTCCGCTGATAATTTCTGAGCTTTCCATTCCTGTTTTGCCGAGAACACCGGGGATGATTCCGGCTACAGGACGAAGACCCGGCAGTCCGATTTCCTTTTGAAAATCATCGGGGATATGCCGTGTGGCGAAGAGATAAGATATACATCTCGGCCCGAGAGCGTCGGGAGTAATATCCTCGTTGCCGAGTCCCGCCACAAGGATACAGCCGTTTTTATCGGGCAAAAGACTTTTAAGCTCGTCACGAAGAACATAAAGGGAAGGGGAGAACAGGTCAGAATTTTTGGTAAAGGGTACTGTTTCAACGGTGATATAGGTGCCTATGGACTTTCCGATTGTCCTTTCGCCTTTTTCGTTTGTTACGGTTATTGTATCAACGGTGATCCCGTCGACTGTTTTTTGATGGCTGAGGATGCCGTCGAGGCTGTGCTTATCGATATATTCCTTTCTTTCTAAGGCCAAATCGGTACGAAAGTTCATATTATTTTCTCCTAAACTATTGCTTTTTTCACAATAATGTAGTATTATTGTTGTCGCTTTGAAAAAAGTCTATCCAATTTTGCAAAAATATCTTGAAATTTCTTTTAAAAGATGATATGATATACGATGCATATTGATGTAAATTAAGAGGAGGTGTAATGTTATGCCAAACATTAAATCAGCAAAGAAGCGTGTTCTTGTTAACGCAACAAAGCAGGCTCGTAACAAGTCAGCAAACTCAGCACTCAAAACTGCTCTCAAAAAGGCTAATGCAGCTATCGAAGCAAACACTGAAGATAAGGAAGTTGCAGTTAAGCTCGCAGTTAAGAAAATCGACCAGGCTGTTGCTAAGGGTCTTCTTCACAAAAATAACGCTGCAAGAAAGAAGTCTGCTCTTGTAAGCAAGCTCAATGCAAGCAAATAATTTTAACTGAAGATTATGAGATGGGTAAAGCCCATCTCTTTTTCTTTTTATTCGGTTGTCATTTTGCATTAAAGGGACTTTTGTTCTTTGTTTAAATCGCCAAAAAAAGTTTATGTGTCTATAAAGTGTGGAAAAGGGCAGGGGGTTGTGATATAATTAATAAGTTAATAAATTGGAGTATTCTGTCTTCAGAAAAAAGAGGAGGAATTAGTTTGGTTGCAAAAATCAAATCACTACTTTCAGACGTAAAAACTTACTGGAAAATTCCGCTGCCCGGACGCTATATGCCTTTTAAGGAGATAATGGCTTATTCTGTCGGCGGTATGGGTGCATATCTCATTATTGATATGGCTTCGAGACTTATTGTCAGCACAAACAATATGGTTGTAAGTGCTGCTGTCGGTGTTTCACCCACTCATATGTATATTCTTTATATAATTTCGACCCTTGCTAATATTCCGCTTACAGCACTCAGAGCGAATATGGTTGACAATACCCGTAACAAGGCGGGCAGATACAGACCCTATCTTCTTTCTATGGGTATACCTACCATTCTTATCAGCCTCGGATACGTGTGGTTCCCTTATGATTCACTTTATAATCTTTTCCCGGGACAGCTCTTCGGATATGAGGCAGGCTATGTGGCAAAGCTGGCAGTCGTTCTTTTCTTTAACCTTCTGCTTCAGTTCTTCTTTAATTTCTTCAACGATGCTTACACAAACCTTGTCCACGTTCTTTCTCCGAACACTCAGGAAAGAACCGAGGTGCTTTCCGTAAAGTCCGTTATTTATTCCTTCGCACCTTCCGTGTTTAACTTTGTGCGTCCTCTTATTGCGGGTGCGATTGCTCAGGGTAATCTTTACGACATTAAGGTTTACAGAGTCTTATATCCTATATTTGCAGTTATAGGTGTAGCTCTCACCGTTCTTATTTTTGCAAACACAAAAGAAAAAATTATTCAGGCAAGAAGCCGTGTTATTCAGGTTCGTTTTACCGATGCCTTCAAGGAGGTTGCCAAAAACAAATACTTCTGGATTATTGCTCTTGCAGGCTGGCTCGGCTTTCTCGAGGTGGCTTACAGCTCAATTCTTGAATGGTCATATACCTACGGACACAGCTGCAGCGACGCTACCTACGGCTTTGTAACGCTTATTGTTGGTAACGCTTCTCTCTGGGGTATGCTCCTTGCTCCCGTTGCAATTAAAAGATACGGTAAAAAGAAGGTTCTTATAGGTATCAACCTTATGAATGTTGTCTGCATTCTGGCTATGGGTATCAACCTCAGAAGTATGGTATGGCTCACTGTTTGTATTTACATCAACTATCTCTTCGGTGCATTTGAACAGATTCTTTCTCCTGCTATCCAGGCAGACATCCGTGACTATCATCAGTATAAAACAGGCGTACGTGTTGACGGTATGTTCGCCACTGTTGCAACCATCGGCGGTATGGTAACCCTCGTCACATCCTCAGTTCTTCCCTTTGTATATGAACGCTATGGCATTTATGAGGGAAACGGCTTCAAAAACATTTTTGAAATTCTCGATACAAAAACAGGTAAGCCTGATCTTCTTTACGATGTTATGGGCGCCCTTATCGTTATGGCTGCAGTAGGTGCATTCCTCAACGTTGTACCCTATTTCTTCTATGACCTTCACGAAAAACAGCAAAAGGGCATTGTCCGTGCGCTTAAAATCCGTGCTATGTTTGAGGATTACGGTAACGGAGTGACCAATAACAAAACTATCATTGAAGCTATTGATATTGTAAGAGCTGCCCGTGAAAAGGCAGACAAGGAGCTTGTTCCCGTTGATAAGTCTGCAGGCAGAAAGGCTGTAAGAAAAGCCAAGGAAGAAAACGAAGAAATTGAAATTTCACGTTTTGTGTGTGCTGAGCTTGAAAAGTTTGAAAAGGGAACATATAAGGTAAAATACGAGCTTAATCTCGAGGTTTACCGTGCAGGACTCAAGGGTCTTTATGAGATGAAAAAAGAGAGCATCTATGCTGAGCTTGCTGCTGCAAGACAGCTTCCGAAGACCACAGCCGAAGAAAAAGAGCTTCGTAAAATTGCCCTTGAGATTGCAAAAAACAAGCTCTCAGCCCGTAAGGCTATCGACAGATACTACAGAAGCCCCGAAAGCTTTGTACAGCCTAGCTTTGAAGAGGTGGATGCTCTTTATAACAGAGAGGATGCTCTCAATGCAGAGCTTAAAGGTCTTTATGAAGCAAAGGCGGCAGCTAAAAAGTCCAAGGATTCTTATGCCCTTAAGGATATATGCGAAAGAATCAGAGCTGCCGAAAAGGAAAAGAAGAATGTACAGAACTCGGTTAAAAAGGAAATGGATAAGCATGCCTTCTTTGCCCGTGCAGCAAAGCCCTATCTTGACGCAGAGCGTATTGTAAAGGAAAAAGAAAACACTCTTCACTTTGAAGAAATCGCTGCAAAATACGACGATGCGAAGGCTGCCGAGGAAGCAGAACGACAGGCACAGCTTGAAGAAGCAAAACGTCTTGAAGCAGAAAAGGCAGAAAAGGCTGCCGCAATCAAGGCGGAAAAGGTCGCTGCAAAGGCAGAGAAAAAGAGTAAGAAATAAAAAGGTGGCGGTAATCGGTTCGGTTGCCGCCAAATTGAGAATTGTAAAGAAAAAGAAGGTAAAAAAATGAAGGTTTTAGTTATTAACGGAAGTCCTAAAGGAAAATACAGTGTCACTCTTCAGTCAACGGAATATCTTAAAATAAAATTCCCCTGGATTGATTTCGATGTTATTCATGCGGGGCAGCAGATAAAAAAGCTCGAAAAGGATTTTTCCGAGGCAAAGGAAAAGCTTGAAAATGCCGATTTCATTCTTTTCTCCTATCCCGTATACACCTTTATTGCTCCCTGTCAGCTTCACCGTTTTATCGAGCTTATGAAGGAGCATAAGGCCGACGTTAAGGATAAGTTTGTATCCCAGATAAGCACCTCAAAGCATTTTTATGACATTACTGCACATAACTATATCAGAGATAACTGCATGGATATGGAAATGAAGTTTGTCAAGGGACTTTCAGCGGATATGGATGACCTTACCACAGACAAGGGGCAGAAGGAGCTCGTTGCATTTTTCAAATATCTTATGTGGTGCTTTGAAAATGACAATTACGAGTTCATCGTTAAAAAAGAGAAAGTCAAAAAGCCCCTTAAGGTTACTCCCGGTGAAAACAAAGAGAAAACAGAGCTTGGCGAAATTGCCATCGTTGCCGATTTTGAGGATGACGACAAGCAGCTCATTTCAATGATTGAGCGCTTCCGTAATTCTCTTACAATGAAAAGCAAGGTTATAAATATTGCTGAATACCCCTTCAAGGGCGGCTGTCTCGGCTGTTTTAACTGTGCAGTCAGTGGCAAATGCGTTTATAAGGATGGCTTCGACGATTATCTCAGAAACGAAATCCAATCCTCCACAGCTATCGTTTACGCCTTTAAAATCAAGGACCATTCAATGGGTGCAAGATTCAAAATGTATGATGACAGACAGTTCTGTAACGGCCACCGTACGGTTACTATGGGTATGCCCATCGCTTATCTTGTCAGCGGTGAATACAGCAAGGAAGCCAATTTACAGATGATTTTAGAGGGCAGAAGCGAGGTCGGAGGTAATTTCCTTGCAGGAATTGCAACCGACGAGGTAAATCCCGATAAGGCTATCGATCAGATGGCGGAAACACTCGTTTATGCTCTTATCAATAAGCACACCCAGCCCTCCAATTTTTACGGCGTGGGCGGAATGAAGATTTTCCGTGACCTTATTTTCCAGATGCAGGGACTTATGAAGGCTGACCATAAATTCTATAAGGCACACGGTCAGTATGACTTCCCTCAAAAGAAAATGGGCAGAGTTTTTGCAATGTATCTTATCGGCGGACTTATGGCTTCTCCGAAGGTTAAGGGCAAAATGGGTAATATGATGAACGAGGGTATGCTTATGCCTTATAAGGCCGCCTTGGACAAGGCAAGGGCCGAAAGAGGCGAAAAGGTCGAAAAAACTGACTTCAAGGCCCTTATGGGTAAGAAATAATAAACACCCTTTAAGCTTTTGCTGTGTAAGATTTTGTTAACAATAACAAAACTTTTCCCCACAGGAAAAATCTTTACAAAAAAGGTTGAAAATTTTTGACAAATCGGTTAATATATTAAAGGTAAAATTATATTATTCAATGAAACATTGGAGGTATTTATTATGTCAGTAAAAGTTGCTATTAACGGTTTCGGTCGTATCGGTCGTCTTGCTTTCAGACAGATGTTCGGTGCAGAAGGCTATGATGTTGTTGCTATCAACGACCTCACAAAGCCCTCAATGCTCGCAAATCTTCTCAAGTATGACACAGCTCAGGGCGGTTACTGCGGTGTTCTCGGTGAGAACCTTCACACAGTATCAGCTGACGACGAAGCAGGTACAATCACAGTAGACGGCAAGACTCTCAAGATCTATGCTATGGCTAACGCAGCTGAACTCCCCTGGGGTGAAATCGGTGTTGACGTTGTTCTTGAGTGCACAGGCTTCTATTGCTCAAAGGCTAAGGCTCAGGCTCACATCGATGCAGGTGCAAAGAAAGTTGTTATTTCTGCTCCCGCAGGTAACGACCTTCCCACTATCGTTTACAGCGTAAACGAAGGCACTCTTACAGCTGAAGATACAATCATCTCCGCTGCTTCCTGCACAACAAACTGCCTTGCTCCCATGGCTAAGGCTCTCAACGACTATGCTCCCATCCAGAGCGGTATCATGGCTACAATCCATGCTTACACAGGCGATCAGATGATTCTCGACGGTCCTCACAGAAAGGGCGACATGAGAAGAGCTCGTGCAGGTGCTGCAAACATCGTTCCCAACTCAACAGGTGCTGCTAAGGCTATCGGCCTTGTTATCCCCGAGCTCAACGGTAAGCTCATCGGTGCTGCACAGCGTGTTCCCGTTCCCACAGGTTCAACAACAATTCTTACTGCTGTTGTTAAGGGCGACGACATCACAGTTGACGGCATCAACGCTGCTATGAAGGCTGCTGCTTCTGAATCCTTCGGCTACAACGAGGATCCCATCGTTTCTTCCGATGTTATCGGTATGAGATACGGTTCACTCTTCGATGCAACTCAGACAATGGTTGCTAAGATTGCTGACGGTCTTTACGAAGTTCAGGTTGTTTCCTGGTATGACAACGAAAACTCATACACAAGCCAGATGGTTCGTACAATCAAGTACTTCGCAGAGCTTGCATAAGTTTATTAATCAGTTTAAGAGGACGGCAGTATAGCAGTGCTATACTGTTGTCTTTTTTTCTTAATCAGGATTTAAGTGGAATAATTATAATATATATGTTATAATAAACCGAAAATAAAGAATAAGAGAGGAAACATAATTGATAAAGCAACTTAAAAAAATCCGTATTGTAAATCTGCTGATGCTGACGGTTGCAGGTATAGTGAATGCCTTCGGTATCACAATATTCCTGACGCCCGTCAAGCTCTATGACAGCGGTATTTCGGGAACATCGATGCTGCTTGATCAGATTACACCGGAATATCTGACTCTTTCAATCTTCCTTCTGATACTCAATATACCTTTGTTTTTATTCGGTCTTAAAAAGCAAGGGTGGCTGTTTACTGTATATGCAATTTATACGGTTTCTGTCTATTCTCTTTTTGCATGGCTGATAACGGATGTTCTTCCCATTGATGTGAGCATAGCGTCACCTCTTGCGGGAACAGACCTTTTGCTGTGCGCGCTGTTCGGCGGTGTGATATCGGGTATCGGCAGCGGTCTTGCAATTCGTTACGGCGGTGCTATGGACGGTATTGAGGTTATGGCTGTTATCTTTGCTAAAAAGCTTGGTGTTACCGTCGGTACCTTTGTAATGGTATATAATGTGCTGTTATATATTGTCTGCGGCTTTGTTCTCAAAAGCTGGATTCTGCCTTTATATTCCATAGTAACTTATGCCGCAGCGCTGAAAACCATCGACTTTATCGTTGAGGGTATAGACAGAGCAAAGTGTGCCATTATCATCACCGAAAAGCCCGATGAAATATGCAAATCTTTAAGTGAGACCTTTGGCAGCGGAATGACCTATCTTGAGGCAAAGGGCGGATATTCAAACCGTGACAAGGCGATGATATATTTTGTTGTCAACAGATATCAGGTGGTACGAATGAGAAATCTGGTTCACGAAACAGATCCTCTTGCCTATATAACCATCAGCGAGGTTGCCGATGTCTTTTCCGGCAACAACACTGACAGCTGAAAATGCTTCTGATATAAAAGAAAGAGCGATATGGAAAACTCCGTATCGCTCTGTTGTTTTATGCATTTGCATCCATTTGCATCCTTTTGCATGCATTTGCATATTTTTGTAACAAATAAAAAGAAAAATAAAAATAAAAAAGAAATTAATAATGATAATGAAAAAGAAAGTGAGGGGACTTTTCCACATTGTGGAAAACTCAGACTGCCAATAAAAACACAAGAACAATAATTGACATTTTAAGAATGAAAAACCCCTATACTTCTTTCAAGTATCCCGTTCATTTCAGCTATTGCCATTCCGTAATTGACAATAGGAATATTTTGCTTTTCACAGCGGTTAATTCTTGACTGCATCTCTTTTTCATTGAGCATACAGCCTCCGCAGTGAACAACAAGCCTATAGGGTGTCAGATCCTCGGGAAATTCGCCGCCGCTTGTGAAGGAAAAATCAGGCTTTGCACCTGAGTAATCCTCAATCCATTTCGGCATTTTAACCGTACCGATGTCGTTGCACTGTCTGTGGTGGGTGCAGCCCTCGCTGATAAGCACCTTGTCACCGTCTTTAAGAGAGGCGAGTGCCTCGGCACCCTTTAAAAGAGAGGGCAGGTCGCCCTTGTATCTTGCCATAAGAATGGAAAAAGAGGTGAGAGGAAGATTTTCGGGTAAAGATTTCGAAACCTTGCCGAAAACCTGGGAATCGGTGATAACGAGAGCAGGTGGACTTTTCAGCTTATCAAGAGTGACAGTCAGCTCGCTGTCACGGCAGCAGATGGGAATTGCACCCTTGTCTAAAATATCACGCAAGGTCATCTGCTGAGGAAGGATAAGTCTGCCCTTGGGTGCCGCCTTGTCGATGGGGATAACCAGAAGTACCGTGTCTCCCTCGTTTATAAGGTCGCTTACAATAACTCTCTCGCTTGCCGTCTGTTTTGCTTTTTTTGCAATAAGCTCCTTGAGAGCATAGACATTTTCACCCGTAAGAGCGCTGACATATATTTCGTTTTCTTCTTTTACAGAAGGCTTTTCTACAATATCGCATTTGTTGCGGGCGATAATAAAAGGAATTTTCTTTTCTTCAAAAACGGTTATAAGCTCTTTTTCGGCTTCACTGAGGACTTCTGTCCCATCGTGAACAAGAACAGCTATATCTGTTTTTTGCAAAATCTCTTTTGCTTTCTGTACACGCATTTCACCGAGAGCTCCCTCGTCGTCAATGCCGGGAGTGTCGATTATAACCACGGGGCCGATGGGTAAAAGCTCCATAGCCTTTCTGACAGGGTCGGTGGTGGTGCCCTTTATGTCGGAAACCACAGCAAGGCTCTGGCCTGTTACTGCATTGACAAGACTTGACTTGCCGGCGTTACGAAGACCGAAAAAGCCGATATGAATTCTTTCGGAAGAGGGGGTGGAGTTGAGGCTCATAGTCTGCCTCCTTTCGTTAAATAAATGCAAAATTGCGGGTGCCACAGTAAATGCAAAATGCAAAATGCAAATTTGCGGTCGCGGATTTACGGTGATACAGTATTTATCTTTGTTTTCCGCAGAGAGAACCCTTCGGAAGTTTAATGATCTTTTTCAGACTTCCTCAGAGGAGGGGTAAGATTAAAATCTGAAATCTCTTCTGTTGGAATTTTTGATGTCCTCGATATTCTGCTTTGCGATAGCCTTTACCTTGTCCTTGGTGACCTTTTCTATTTCATCGTCAATCATTTTAAAGCCGATTTCCTTGGTTTTGTCGCTTGCGTAGTCAACAAGATATTCCGTAAGAGTCATAAGTGCATTGGGGTGGCAGCAGTTTATAATCTGACCGTTTTTGCAAAGAGCCATAAAGCGGTCGCCTGTTCTGCCTTCACGGTAGCAGGCTGTGCAGAAGGAGGGGATGTGACCATTTTCCATAAGCCAGGCAACAACCTCGTCGAGAGTTCTCTGGTCAGAAACGTCGAACTGCTCTGTATCGTGGGGACGTTCCTCCCGGGTGTAGCCGCCGACGGAGGTTCTTGAGCCGCCGCTTACCTGAGAAATACCGAGACGCAGAAGCTTTGTGCGGGTTGCTTCGGTTTCTCTGGTGGAAATAATCATACCCGTGTAGGGAACGGCAAGACGGATGCAGGCTGTAATTTTAGCAAAGATATCATCGGAAATGGAATTGTCAAAGGCAGACGGGTCGATATCATCGGCCTTTTTGATTCTCGGTACACTGATGGTATGAGGGCCAACGCCGTGAACAGCTTCAAGATGCTCAGCGTGCATAAGAAGACCTGCAAATTCGTATTTATATAATTCAAGTCCGAAGAGTACACCGAGACCGACATCGTCGATACCGCCCTCCATAGCTCTGTCCATAGCCTCTGTGTGGTAAGCGTAATTATGCTTGGGGCCTGTGGGATGAAGCTTTTCGTAGCTTTCCTTGTGATAGGTTTCCTGGAAGAGAATATATGTGCCGATGCCCGCATCCTTTAATTTGCGGTAATTTTCAACGGTGGTGGCGGCAATGTTTACATTAACACGGCGGATATCACCGTTTTTGTGGTGTACGCTGTAAATTGTTTTGATGCATTCGAGAATGTATTCGATGGGGTTGTTGACGGGGTCTTCACCGGCTTCAATGGCAAGACGCTTGTGGCCCATATCCTGAAGGGCGATAACCTCAGCCTTTACCTCCTCCTGAGTGAGCTTTTTACGGGCGATGTTTTTGTTTTTGATGTGGTAAGGGCAGTAAACACAGCCGTTGACACAGTAGTTGGAAAGATAAAGGGGAGCGAAGATAACGATTCTGTTGCCGTAAAAGGCTAGCTTGATTTCCTCGGCAACCTCATAAATTTTTTCGGTAAGCTCTTCGTCCTCGCAGGCTAAAAGCACTGAAGCCTCACGGTGGGAAAGACCTGCACAGACGGTGCCTGTCTCTGTTTTGCGGGGACGTGCCTTTTCGATAATGCTTAAGATAAGCTCACGGTTGTCTTTGTTTGCCTCGGCGTATTCGAGAGTAGCACGGATTTCTCCGTCGTTGATAAATTCCTCTGCCTTGAGTGATTTTGGGTTATAGATTGCCATTTTATTACTTCCTTTCTGTAAATGCAAAGTGCAAAATTGCGGTCGCGGATTTACTGATGAATAATGTTTTATGTCCCTTTCCGCAAGGGTAATCGGGTGCAATAGGGAAAAGGTAAATTATAATGGTTATGATCTTTGTTGTACAAAGTAGTTTGGCGGTGTAAAGGTGTATTTTCAGAACACTTTTATTCTGCATTCTGCATTTAAAAAGTCTCCTCTGACACACTTGATTTCGTATCCGATTGAGCTTATGAGATTTTTCAGCTCGTCGAGCTTCTGTGCCGATTCGGCACCCGTTGAAAGCTTGTTGTTATAAAGCATATATTTTTCTCTCACATTTGTCGGAGAGAGATTGGGCATTATTACGTTTGCTCCGTGAAGAATACCTTTTTCCCGTCCTCCCTTTTCAAGTGTGCCAAGGGCTGTTGTGGAGGGTAAAAGCACGGGAGGGTGAATGATTCTGATTATCGACAGAAGATAGCAGGTCAGCTCTGCACTCCCCGGAGGATAAGTTCCGAAGGGTGTGTCCTTATGGGGAATAAAGGGGCCGATGCCCACCATATCGGGCTTGAAGACTTCGATGAATTTAAGGTCCTTTGCAATATGCTCCGTTTTCTGAAAAGGTGAGCCGACCATAAAGCCGCAGCCTGTCTGAAAGCCAATTTCCTTGAGGCTTTTAAGACACTCCATTCTGTTTTTTAGAGTGAGCTTTTGCGGGTGGAGGAGCGAATAGTGCTCGCTGTCTGCGGTTTCGTGGCGGAGAAGGTATCTGTCTGCGCCTGCCTTATAAAGCCTTTCATAGGATTCACGGCTTCTTTCGCCGAGAGAAAGAGTAACGGCACAGTCGGGATAAAGACTCTTTATTTCGCCTATTACCTCACAAAGAAAGCTGTCGCTGAAAAAACTGTCCTCACCGCCCTGCATAACAAAGGTGCGGAAGCCGAGGGCGTAGCCGTCCTTGCAGCAGGAAAGAATTTCTTCCTTGCTCAGACGGTATCTGTCGCACTTTTTGTTGCTCCTTCTTATTCCGCAGTAATAGCAGTCGTTTTTGCAAATATTACTGACCTCAATAAGACCTCGTATAAAAACGGAATTGCCGTAAATTTCTTTTCTGAGTCTGACTGCCTCTTTTTGCAGTATGAGGGCACTTTCCTCATCACGCATTGCAATAAGGAGGACGTATTCCTCTTCGGTAAGGCTGTGGGTTGAAATGAGCTTATTTATGATTGCTTCAATATGCTTATTCATTTGAAATCACGCCCGAATAAGCCGTTTTGACGCTTATGCCCTCTAATCTTCCTATCTGACCCGAAAGGGCTGAAATGGTGTTCTGAGGCGCGTCAATGGCTATGCTTATAATATTTATATTCTTTTGTCGGTAGGGTATACCCATTCTGCCGATGATGTATTCACCGTAGGAATGAAGAAGGGCATTGAGCTTTTCGACTGTGTCGCTTTTTTCGACGATGATACTCATAACTGCTACTCTCGTTTCCATAAATTACCTCCTTTAATAAATGCAGAATGCAAAATGCAAAGCTGCGGTTGCGGATTTACTGTGATGTAATTTTTTGCCTTGTTTACCGCAAGGATGACCGTGGTGTGGAAAGAAAAGACCTGATTATAATTATTGTCTTATAGGTTTTTGCCCGGATGAAGAACGGACAGCTTTATCATACATTCCGAAAAACAACAAAAAAGCCACACCCGATGAAGGGTATGGCAACATATCTTATAATGCAGAAAGAATAAACCGCAATATCGTTTATTTTTACATTCTGAATTTTGCATTTTGCATTTAATAGTTGCCTTATCTTCAGAGGGATAAACCGTCTTCATGTCAGGTCAAGGATATTATAGCATATTTCTCTTTGAAAATCAATATTTCTCTTCTTTCTTTCGAATGTGAAATTTTATATAAATTAAAGGAAAAAAGCTCACCTTTTTTCGTCAATATAATCATTGACATTGCGTGACGGTGAAACTATAATAATTCCTTGGATTTTATAAAAAAAGAAGGAATAAAAATGGAAACTCTTTTATCAATTGCAATCGCTCTGAGTGCAGGTCTTTTTATGTCCAGAGTGGTAAAGCCTCTTAAATTACCCGCAGTAACGGGTTATCTTGTGGCGGGTATACTTATCGGCCCTTACTGCCTCGGCAGACTCGGCATTGACGGCTTCGGCTTCATTTCAACTGAGCAGGTCGCCTCAATGAGCATAATCAACGATGTTGCTCTCGGCTTTATTGCCTTTGCCATCGGTGACGAATTCCGTCTCGAGCAGCTTAAAAAGACAGGTAAGGCAGCGACTATTATCGGTATTATACAGGCTGTTTTCACGACCTTGGTCGTTGATGCGGCTCTTGTGGGACTTCATTTTATTTTAGGTGAAGAGAAATTCCCTCTGTCCATCGCTATAGTTCTCGGTGCTATCGCTTCGGCAACGGCTCCTGCGGCAACACTTATGGTTGTAAGACAGTATAAGGCAAAGGGTAAGCTAACCAATCTTCTTTTGCCTATCGTTGCTCTCGACGATGCCGTTGGTCTTATAATTTTTGCCGTTTCCTTCGGCTTTGCAAAAACTCTCGTAAGCGGTGAGGTAAATATTTATTCTGTCCTTGTTGACCCGGTGGTAGAAATAATCTGTTCCCTCGTTCTCGGTGCCGTTTTAGGCTACCTTTTAGCCTGGGCAGAAAAGTATTTCTTTTCCCGTTCAAAGAGACAGGCTATTGTTGTTACGGCAATTTTCCTTGCTGTTGCTCTCTCAAAGCTTAAGTTTAATCTCGGCCCCGTTGAGTTCGGTCTGAGCCCTCTTCTTGTTTGTATGATGCTCGGCACAATTTTCTGTAATGTTTGCGATTTCTCAGCCAACCTTATGGAAAAGACAGACCGTTGGACTGCACCTATCTTTATTCTTTTCTTTGTTTTAAGCGGTGCAGAGCTTGAGTTTTCCGTTTTCGGCGATCTTGCTGTTGTCGGAATCGGTATAGTTTATATAATCGTCCGATCCTTCGGTAAATGGTTCGGTGCGAGAATCGGTGCAAATATTGCAAAATGTGAGCCGAACATTAAAAAATATCTCGGTATAACTCTTCTTCCACAGGCAGGTGTGGCCCTCGGTATGTCTGTCAGTGCACTGGAGCTCGGCCAGGTCGGTACTGTAATAAGAAACATTGTTCTTTTCGGTGTTCTCATTTATGAGCTTTTCGGTCCTCTTATGACAAAGATTGCTCTTACAAAGGCAGGCGACATCAAGCCTAAGGAGGATAAGCCCAAAATTGCCGCTGAAAAGGGACGAGGAGAGTAAGTAATCCGCAGTAAATACATAATTAACTTAAAAGCACCTGCAGACATCTCTGCGGGTGCTTTCTTTCATATATGATTTCACGCGGTGCTTTATCTGATATAATTCAGAGGGTTGACCTTTCTGCCGTAAACCAATACCTCGAAATGAAGATGGGGGCCGGTGGAGTTACCTGTGGAGCCGATACGTCCTATCTGCTGTCCCTGATATACATACTGTCCTGCTCTTACACAAAGGGAGCCGGGCTGCATATGAGCATAGCGGGTGGTGATGCCGTTGCCGTGGTTGATGACTACCGTATGTCCGTAGCCTGACCAGCCGCTGTAGGCTGTGACAACCGTACCCGATGCTGCTGCGACGACGGGTATACCCGTTGAGCCGCCGTAGCGGATGATGTCTATTCCTCCATGGAAGCCCCAACCTGAAATGCTCGGGTTTCTGTATCCGTAGTGGGAGGAAATGCTGTAAGCTCCTCTTGTGGGCCAGGTGAAGCCACGTGAGGTTACCGAGCCACCGTATACGGGAGAAGAATAGGTCTTTGTTCCGATGAGAACGATTTTGCTTACGGGATTTTTCGTAACCTTTTCCGAAAGGAAGGAGGTGTAGGATATCTCTCCGTTAATATAGGTAACAAGCTCTGTGATGACCTTTTGTCCGTAAGAGCCGTTACGTGAGGTTTTCTTTGTACCCTTGGCAAGAGTGGAGGTCTGTCTTTCAACGGTTTCATAGGGTATGGCAACCTTACGGGTGCGTGTTTTCATAACCTTGACTCTTACATAATTTTCTTCTTCGGCAACGAGGAGCTTTTTTATGGAAGAGAACTCGTCGAAGTTCTTGCCCTGGTTGAGGGTGCGGAGCTGCTTGCGGGTAAGGCCGTACTGCTTTGCGACTGAGGCGAGGGTGTCGCCCTTTCTGACCTTATGGTATTTTGCTGCAGACTTAGGCTTTGAAATAATATCCTGAAGCTTTGCAGTGTCCCAAAGAAGGCTGCTGTCCTCTTTATAATAGCCCTGAACATATTCTATTTCCTCAACGAAGCTTACCATTGTGCCTTCCTCAGCCTTTTTTTCATAGGGGGAAAGGATTTTATCAAAAACGGAGGCTGCATCGGATTCGTTTCTTACAGCGCAGATAAATTCACCGTCAATATAAATGCCGCAGGCACGGATATAGCTTTCACCGCTTCCTGCGATGATGCCTTCACTTATCATCTGCGAATTGCTCAGCTCATTTATTTTGACTCGGCTGAATTTATACTGAGGCTGCTTGCTGAGGGTGAGAAAATCGCCTTCCTCCGATGAGGAAAGAAGAGAAAGAGCCTGGGCTCTGCCCTTTTCAAAGGTTTCGGTATTTTCGATATAGCCAAGAGAATTTCCGTTGTAAATTACCTCAAGAGCAAATGTGCTGTCCTTGGTAAGACCGTTTCCGACGAGTAAAAGCACAAAGCAGGTTGCAATCGGCAGGGCGATATTGAAAAGAGTTTTCCAGAAGTGGCTGTGTCTTTCAAAGGACATAAGGAAATATTTGCCTATAGCCCTTGTGAAGACGAGGAGCCTTTTTTTCTTTACTGCCTTTGCGGCTTTGACAATTGCCTTTATTTCAAGGGCAATTCTTTTTATGTCGTCGTTTATGCTCAGATGAATCCTTGAAGGAAGAGCTTTTGCTTTTTTGAAAAGATTTACCGCAAGAGAGCTTAAAAGCAGATAGGGGATTACGAAAATCGGTGAGAGCTTTGAAAAAATATATCTGATAAGCTTTACGGTTTCTTCACCGACATATTCGATTTTATATCCGGCGTTATAAAGAATACAGGTAAGGTCGAAGTCAGAAAGCACCGGCTCGCTTCTGACTGTCGGCTTACTGATATCGAGAGGACTTTCTGCTCTTACGGGAGCAGATTCTTTTTCATCGGAAGTCATCTCTTCAATGGGGATGATAATTTCAGCCGCTTCCTCACCGCTGAAGACAGAATAGGGGGTATCGTCGTCGGTAAAATATGCATCACTCAGATTAAAGGATGCTGTATCGGACAAATCCTTTTTGAATTTATCTTTATTGCTTTCCACTTCTTCACCTCACTTTATCTGTTATTGTTCTTTTTGCAGTAAGCATAATTTTATCACAAAATGCTTCTTTTTTCAATAGTGCTTATCTGGAAGGATAGACAAGGTTTTCTTCTTTCCAGTTTTCGAGAACCTTTACCATTTCTTCCGCTTCCTTTTTTGCCACGGGAAGATTATGGTCACGGTAGTTGCCGCATCCCTCGGCGGATACACCGGGAACCTCACCTTCAAAGTCTGCACAGAAGGCAAGAGCCTCCTTTGTAAGGGTGATTGCATCCTTTTTCGAAAGAGTATCGGCAGTAATGAAATAAAAGCCGGTTCTGCAGCCCATGGGGCCGAAATAGATAATTTTATCGGAAGCAGCACTGTTTCTTACAAAGGTTGCAAAAAGATGCTCAAGGGTATGAATTGCACCGTTTTCCATAACCTCCTCCACGTTCGGTCGGCGGCATCTTATGTCATAGGTAACGGTGTTCATATCTGTTCTTGAAAGGTACATACCCTTCGGAAGAATAGTGTGGTCAATTGTAAAGCTTGCAATTTTTTCCATAGTTTTATTTTCCTTTCAGTTTTAGTTGAAGGTGATGAATTTATCCGAAGCAAAGAGCCTTTCAATGCCCTGCTTTATTCCTGAATTCAAGGGGCTGCGAAGCTCGGGGTCCTCCCTGAAAATGCTTTCGCAGGCTTGTCTGCTTTCTCTTACGATGTCCATATTTTCCGTAAGGTCGGCAATTTTGAGGTCAGGCAGACCGTGCTGTCTTGAGCCGAAAAAGTCACCGGGACCTCTCAGTTCAAGGTCCTTATCGGCGATTCTGAAGCCGTCGGAGGTTTTGCACATAATGTCAAGTCTTGCCTTCGCGCTGTCGTTTATTGCATCGCTGACGAGAACACAATAGGATTTTTCCGTACCTCTGCCGACTCTTCCGCGAAGCTGATGAAGCTGGGAAAGTCCGAAGCGCTCGGCATTTTCGATAACCATAATAACGGAGTTGGGCACATCGACGCCTACCTCGATTACTGTTGTGGCCACGAGAAGTCCCGTTTCGCCCTTTGAAAAGCTTGCCATAACCTTTTCCTTTTCGGCAGATTTCATCTTCCCGTGTAAAAGTCCCACCTTGTAGTCACGGAAAACCTCATTTCTCAGCATCTCTGCATATTCCGTGGCGGCGGTAAGGTCACCCTCACCTTCCTCAACAGCGGGACAGACGATGTAAGCCTGAAACCCCATATCAAGGTGCTTTTTTATGAAAGCATAAAGACGCTGACGGTAAGAGGTGTCCACACAGTAGGTGGAAATTTTCTGTCTGCCCTTGGGCAATTCGTCGATTATTGATAAATCAAGGTCACCGTAAATAATAAGGGAAAGGGTACGTGGAATGGGTGTGGCACTCATAACGAGAGTATGAGGGCAGCTACCCTTGGCGGACAAGGCTCCTCTTTGGGAAACCCCGAAGCGGTGCTGCTCGTCGGTTACGATGAGACCGAGACGGCTGAAAGCAGTATCCTCCGTTATGATGGCGTGGGTACCGATGATAATATCTGTTTTTCCCTGGGCAAGTCTTTCCTTGGCCTCTCTTTTTTTCTTCGGTGTAAGAGAGCCGACTAAAAGGTCAACGGTGATATCCGTGCCTTCAGTAAGCCTTCTGACTGTTTCGTAATGCTGGACGGCAAGTATTTCTGTCGGAGCCATAAAAGCACTCTGAAGGCCGTTTTTCGCCGCCACATACATAAGTGCGCAGGCGATTACGGTTTTACCTGAGCCCACGTCACCCTGAACGAGTCTGTTCATCGGTGTATCCTTTTTCATATCGCTGACGGCTTCGGCGATAACTCGTTGCTGTGCCCCCGTAAGAGTAAAGGGCAGGGAAGAGATGAACTCACCGCTGCAATCGTCGGTGATGGTGCCTGAGGTCTTTTTTTTGCTTTTTTTGCGAAGGAGTCTCATTCCCGATTGCAAAATAAAAAGCTCCTCGAAAATAAGTCTGCGCCTTGCAATTTCATATTCCTTTTTGCTTTTGGGAAAGTGGATGTTTTTAAGGGCAAAGCTTTCGTGACAAAGGGAATAATCCTGCCTCACCTTATCGGGCAGACAGTCTGTCTCCTTATTTTCCATATAGAGAGGCAGAGCGTTGGTCATAATCTTTGTCAGTATGTTTGAGGTGATACCCGCCGTAAGAGGATAAACGGGCATCATAGACATTCCCTCGCTGTAGGGCTCAACGGTGGGGTTTGTCATTTCGAGGCTGCCGCGGTTAGCGGTTACCTTGCCGTAAAAGACATATTCCTCACCCTGATGAAGCTTTTCTGCAAGGAACCTGTTGTTGAAAATGGTTATATGCACCCCTGCTTCACCGTCGGTGACGAGAGTTTTATAAACGGTCATACCCTTTTTTATCTGATGCTCGACGGGGTCGTAGCCGACAATGGCGGAAAAACAGCCTATGCTGTCGGGAATGAGCTTGCAGATTGGGGTGAGAGAGGTGAAATCAAGATAGGCACGGGGATAAAAATGCACAAGGTCATAAAGAGACTTTATGCCGAGCTTTTTTAAAAGAGCTGCTCTTTTTTCACCCACACCCTTGATATACTGAACGGGGGTCATTTTTATCCTGCCTCCTTTTAAATGAATTTATTTATGCTTCCCAGCTGTAGACATTTTTAAAGGGCTCGAACTCGTTTGCGTTTCCTTCATAGGAAAGCTCTCTCGAGTAATAGGCCATACCGTCTCTGTAGCAAAGAGGAATGAAGGGGAGAGTGCTGTCAAAGACCTTGGCAAAGGTTGAAATATCAATGGCACCCTTTGCAAAATCAAAGTAGGCCTTTGCGGTGACACTCTTTGAGTCGATGCCGTAATCTGCGCTTCCGTCGGGGGAGAAGAAGGTAGAAAGAGACATATTTGCCGAAAGCTTGACTTCGCCCACATAAAGGTCGAAATCTCCGCTTTTAAGAGCACTTATATATTCGCCGTATTCCTTTTCGACGAGAGTCACACCGATGCCGATACCTTCGAGGGATTTTTTTACTGTCTTTGCAAGGGTAACCTTTGTTTTCGTGTCACTGCATACAAGAAGCCTGATTTTAAGAAATTCAAAATTCTTTGAACGGTAGGCGTTGTTGGAATAGGCGTAGATATAATCTTCTTTTTCGAGAAGCCTTTCAGCTTCCTTGAGATTATATGGGTTTTCGTTGAGAGCGAGAGAGGAGGCAATATGCCAGTCGGGGTTGAAAACGCTTTTTGCCTTGCGGTACATACCCTCATAAACCTTGTCGCATATTCCCGTGCGGTCAGTAGCGAGGTTTACGGCTTTTCTGAGGTTTTCATTTCCGAAAACACCGTCGCTGTTGAAGCCGAGATATACCAGATTATTGAGAGGCATTTTTACCATATTTGCGCCGATTTTGATATATTCACCGTCGCTTAAATCGTCAAAGAAATAGGTCAGATCACCTGTCTGTAAAAGATAAAGCTCACCCTCGTCGGCACTGACGGGGACAAGATTGATTTTTTTCGTCGCCATTTCCTCGTTACGGGTGGTGTTTTCATTGGCTGTAAGGAAATAATTGCCGTTCTTTTTTTCGAGAATATATCTTCCGCTTCCTACGGGGGCTTTTTCTTCTGCGTCACCTGCTTTTATTATGGGAAAAACAAGACAGCTTTCTGCAAAAATATCCTCATTTTCCAATGTGAAGAGAACGGAGGTGTCTGAGGCGGTGGCGGCCTTGATATTTGAAAGGCGACTCCCATAAAAGGAATTTTCCTTTGCCGTACGGAAGGAATAGACTACATCCGACGGGTCAATGAGACTTCCGTCGGAAAAAAATATTTCCTCTCTGATTTTCACCGTAAGCTTTCGGCCTTCTTTTGTAAAGCTTTCAGCAATGAGGGGGGTAACTGTGTAGCCGTCTCCGATGAGGAAAAGGCTGTCATAAACCAGGGTAAGAAGATTACGGTTAAGGGGACTTTCTGTTTTATAAGGGTTAAGGCCTTTGCCCTTGAAAAAGCCGAGGGTTATTTCCTTTTCGGCCACGGGGGCAGCCGTTGTTTCTTCGGCAGTTGTTGATTCCTGGGAGGGATTCTCGGTTTTACCCTTGCAGGCCGAGAGGATACAGAAGGCAGTCACGATGCAAAGAAGAACACAGATAATTTTTTTCATATATATTTTCACACCTTATTCAAAGCATACTCTTTCTGCTGAGATGCATTTGCCTGTTTTTTCGTCAATGTTAAAAATACATCCGTTGATCATACAGCTTCCGTTGGCGCTGTCGAAGCGAACGGGCATACCTGTGCGGAATTTACCGATAACGATATCCTTGTCCACACCTAAGACGCTGTCCTTTACTCCGCACATACCGATGTCGGTGATGTAGCCTGTTCCTCCGGGCAAAACTCTTTCGTCAGCGGTAAGAACATGGGTGTGGGTGCCGAAAAGGGCAGATACTTTTCCGTCAAGATAAAAGCCCATTGCCTTTTTCTCGCTTGTGGCTTCGGCGTGAAGGTCAACGAGGATGATGTTTGTCCTGCTGCCAATTTCCTTGAGTGCTCTGTCGGCGGCTCTGAAGGCGTTGTCACAGCAATCGCTGTACATATTGCCCATAAGATTGATAACCGCAAGGGTATATCTTCCCGTATCGATGAGGGCAAGACCCTTGCCGGGCACGGAGGAATCAAGGTTATAGGGTCTTATGAGGAATTCGTTTTCGTCAAGGTAATCATAAACCTCTTTCCTTCGGAAAACGTGGTTGCCCGTGGTGATGAAGTCCACACCGCTTGTGAAAAGATGCTCGGCGGAGTCGGGAGTGATACCGTTGCCCGTTGCCGAATTTTCACCGTTGGCTATGCAGAAGTCTATTGCCTTGAGCTTTTTGAAGGCGGGGAGCTTTTTTCTTAAAAAGTCGCAGCCGATGCCGCTGACCACGTCCCCTAAAACGAGAATATTCATATCGGTTCACCTGTCAGTCGTTGATATATTCGCTGATGTCAAAGTCATCATCGTCGGGGTAATAATCCCAGCCGTCATAATAATTGCCCTCGCTGTTTTCATCAGGACTTTCGGGAATTTCCTTTATGACCTCGACCTTTCTTCCGCTCATCCATAAAAAATGAGAAACGAGAAGAGTATAGCCGCAGCAGGAGGGTGTAAGCCAGTCGCTTATGCTTCCCTCGGGGATGCCGAAGTTTGAAAGGATGGTGGAAATAACACCGCCGTGAGTGACGATTGCCACGGAATCGGTGCCCTCCTTGATGATTCCGTCAACCATTTTTTCAAAGGTGCTGCATACTCTGTTTGCAAAGTCTGCATTACTTTCGCCGAAGGGTGGCTTGACTCCCTCTTCACCTCTTATCCAGCGGTCAAAAAGAGGCTGCTTTTCGTGAAGAACCTCGGCTGTCTGTCCTTCAAATTCACCGAAGTTATATTCCGTAAGTCCGTCCATAATGATGGGTTTGTGATTGGGATAAAGGATTTCTGCCGTTTCCGTGCAGCGTCTGAGAGGTGAGGAAAAGACAAAGTCAACGTCGGGATAAATATATTTTTCTTTTGCATCCTCAAGCTGGCTGATGCCCTCACTGCAAAGAGGGGAGTCGGTTCTGCCGGCATAAACTCCGTCAAGATTATCCTGAGTCAGAGCGTGTCGGATAAGATGTATACGGTAAGCTTTCATAGTTTCATCTCCTGAATATATTACATTTCATTATACCTCAGAATTACGGAAAATTCAATATATATCGCTATATTAGTATATATATAATTATTATACATTTCTGCCTTGAATGAAAAGAGAACTTGTGATAAAATGAAATTCTGAAACAAGAAAAAAGGTGATGTATATGAAAGAGAGAAATTTACCCTTCGGCGGACTGAGAAAGGAAGCACTTCAGATTCTTGCCGTTATATTTATGCTCAGTGACCATATCTGGGCAACCTTTATGTCCTTCGGTAACTGGATGACCTATGTGGGAAGACTTGCCTTTCCGATTTTTGCCTTCTTTGTGGCTGAGGGCTTCTGCCGCAGCTCGGATGTTAAAAAATATGCACTGAGGCTTCTCGGCTTCGGTATTATTTCCGAAATACCCTTTAATCTTTTTTACAGCAGCCGCATCTTCAACCCTTATCACCAGAATGTTATGTTCACTCTTCTTCTGGGCCTTTTTGCGATAATTGTTATTGACAGGCTTAAAAAGGATAGAAGTGCAAAAAATATTGCTCTTTCGGTTTTGTGGCTTTTGCTTATTGCAATAGCGTCGGTAATCGGCTTTGCTGATTACGGCTTTTCAGGTGTAATTACGGTAGTTATGTTTTATCTTTTCCGTGATTTTCCCTTTGCCCGTGTGCTTCAGCTTGTGGCTATGGTGCTTATCAATATCGTCTTTTTTGAAGGTCAGGTTATACCTGTGGAGCTTTTCGGAAAAGCTTTTGAAATTCCCACCCAGGCCTTTGCCGTTTTTGCTCTTATTCCCATATGGCTTTACGGGGGGAAGAGATATAAAAAGAACAAGGCTGTGCAGTACGGCTTTTATGCCTTTTATCCTTTGCATATGCTTGTGCTTTATCTAATAAAATATTTCGCCTGATTTATTTTGAAAGAGAGTCCCGATATTGTCTCTCAATACTTTTTCTGTCTTGAAAAACCTGTCGGGCGGTTATATAATGTATCCATCAAGTTTACGGAGAGTTTATTATGCTTAATTTTATCATCGGCAGAAAAAACAGCGGCAAGACAACGGCTGCTCATAAAATTCTCGGCGAAAGGGTTCTCGGCGGCGGTGAGGCGATGCTTATTGTACCCCGTCAGTATACCTTCGAAAGTGACAGAAGCATCCTTTCTCTTTTAGGGCCGAAGCTTGCCTCTCAGGTGGAGGTTTTAAGCTTCACCCGTCTTTCTCATATCGTTCTTTCCACCTACGGCGGTATAAAAAAGGATGTGGCATCAGGTGCGGCACGGCTTATTTATATGTCTCTTGCCGTTGAGAGTCTGAGTGATAAGCTCCGTGTTTTTTCAAGGCATAAGAACGACATTGCTCTTGCTACAAGGCTTCTTTCCTTTGTTGACGAAATGAAAAACGAGGGAATAACCGCCGATGAACTTCTCAAAAGTGCGTCGGGAATAAGTGACAATCTTCTCAGGGAAAAAATGGAGGAGTCTGCTCTCATTTACCGTACCTATGAGGCAGTGGTGGCACAAAGTGCCTTTGACGATGCAGATTTACTTGCAAAGGTTTATGAGATTCTCTGTGAAGAAAGCTTTTTCAAGGGTAAAACCGTTGTCATTGACGGCTTTCCTGCCTTTACCTATGATGAGCTGAGGCTTATTTCTCTTATGATGAGGCAGGCTGAAAATGTTTATATTACTCTTTGCCTTGACAAAATTGACATTACCGCAAAAACGGGTCCCTTCCCTTATATCCAGCTTACCTCAAAAAAGCTTATGCGCCTTGCGGGTGAATACAATATTTCCGTGGCGGAGCCTCTTTTATGCGGAGGTGAGGGGAAATATTTCAAAGAGGATATAGCCCACATTGAAAAAAATATCTATAAGCCCGATTTCTCTGTCTATGAGGGCGTCAGTGAAAATATAACACTGATTACGGCAAAGGATTTTTACGATGAATGCGATGCTGTGGCAAGAAGGATAAAAGCTCTTATCCGTGAGGGCAAATACCGCTGCAGGGATATTACCGTGGTTTACCGTGACGATGACAGCTATGAAAGACAGCTTCGCCATGCCTTCCGTACCTACGGAATACCCTTTTTCGAGGATAAAAGGCAGGAAATTATCAACCAGCCTCTCATAAATTTCGTGAAAAGTCTTCTTATGATTTGCGGTGAAGGCTTTGACAGCGATTATGTTTTCCGTTATCTTAAAACCTATCTTACGGGCATAAGAGACGAGGAATGCGCAAGGCTGGAAAACTATTGCTTTATGTGGGACATAAGCGGTAAAAAATGGCTCAGCGAATGGAAATATAATCCCGACGGCTTCGGTGAAAGTATGGACGAAAAAAGACAGGCTGAGCTTGATTCCCTCAATGCTTTAAGAGAGAAAGCCGTTGCTCCGATTGCTTCCCTGAAAGAGAAAATCTCTTCCTGCAATGCTGTTCAGGCAATAAAGGCTGTTTATGATTATCTGAGAGAAAACGGAATTGACGAAAGTCTAAAAAAATATGCCATTACTCTTGAAAATGAGGGAGATACGGACCTTGCCCTTGAGCAGGAGCAGGTATGGGATATTCTTATGGAGGCCTTTGACGATATGGCAGGTGCCCTTGGTGAAAGAAGGGTAACGCCCAAGAGGCTCAGCGAGCTTTTTGACCTTGTGATAAACGAAAAGACTCTCGGTAAGCTTCCCGACGGCTTTGATGAGGTAAGCGTGGTCAGTGCGGAAAGAATGCTCACCAAAAAATCAAAGGTTGTTTTTGCTGTCGGTCTTAACAGCGGACTTTTCCCGAAAAATCAGACGGAAAACGGTCTTTTTTCTGCCTTCGAAAAAAGCAAAATCGAAAAAGCGGGACTTTCCTTCGGCGACGGAGTCAAGGAAAAGAGCCTCAAGGAGCGTTTTATTCTTTATAATGCTCTTTCTTCCCCCTCTGAAAGACTTTATCTTTCCTACTGTGTTACCGGTCAGGGCGACGAGAAGCGGACAAAGAGTGAGGGTGTGACTCTGTGCGAAAGAATGATACCGGGGATTAAAAATATAACCACGGGCAACGAGTCTCTTATTGACCTTGTTGAAAGTGAAAGGTCAGCTTTCAGGCTTATGGCTGAAAGGTACCGTGAGGACAGTACGGAAAGTAATACTCTTTATTCCTATTTTGCCGGTAAAGAGGAGTATGAGGGAGTTCTTTCCTCAATGAGCAGAGCAATATATAAGGAGCCTTATGAAATTGAAGATAAGGAAACGGCTCTTTCTCTTTTCGGCAGGGATTTATATTTTTCAGCCTCCCAGATGGAAACCTACAGCAAATGTCCCTTTATGTATTATTGCCGTTACGGTATCGGTGCGTCACCGAGAATAAAGGCAAAGCTCGATGCCTCCCAAAGCGGCACCGTTGTTCACCATGTGCTTGAAATAATACTGAAAAAATATAAGGGTAAGGATTTTCTCAGCCTTTCCGACGAAGAGCTTAAAAGTGAGCTTCGTCTCTGCCTTGAGGAATATATGAACGACAAAATGGGCGGAAGTGACAGCAAGGATTCCCGCTTCAATTATATATATTCCCGTCTTCTCAAGGTTCTCAGCGATATTATGGAAAGACTTCGCAGCGAGTTTGCCTCGAGCGATTTTGAGCCCTGTGATTTTGAGCTGTCCATAAGGCGTGACGGCGATGTCAGACCCTTTACTCTCACTCTCGAAAATGGAAGTGTGCAGATAAGAGGCATCATTGACCGTGTTGATAAAATGGATCTTGACGGCAAGAGATTCATAAGAGTTGTTGACTATAAGACGGGAGGCAAGACCTTTGAGCTTTCCGATGTCCTTGAGGGACTTAATATGCAAATGCTTCTTTACCTTATTTCCATATGGAGAAAGGGTGATGGTGAATATAAGGATATTATTCCTGCGGGCATACTTTACTTCCCTGCAAAAATGAGCACCGTCAACGTTGAAAGCCGTGGCGATGATGAACAGATGCTCAGGGAAAACCGCTACCGTGCAGGTAAAATGAACGGAATGATAGTTGACGATTTTGATATGGTCAGCCATATGGATAAGGAGGGTAAGGGTCTCTTTATCCCCGTAACAACCGACAAGAGAAGCGGTAAAATCAAGGGTAAATTCATTTCTCTTGACTGCCTTGAAAAGCTCGGCAGAAAAATGGACGGGGTTATCATAAATATGGGTAACGCAATTCAAAGCGGTGTAATTCCCGCAAGACCCGTTTACGGCTCATCCTATACGGATGTCTGTGACTGGTGCGATTACAGAGAAATCTGTCTTGAGGAAAACCCCGAAAAGAGATATATAAGTAAAATACCCCACGAGGATTGCTTTGCACTTATTTCAGGAGAGGAGGAGACAGAATGAGCAGAAGCTGGACCGAAAATCAGAAGGATGCCATAAATTCCCGCCGTGGAGATATAGTTGTCTCCGCCGCTGCAGGCTCAGGTAAAACGGCTGTGCTTGTTGAAAGAGTAATTCAGCGCATTACCGACGAAAAAAATCCCACCTCAGCCGACAGACTTCTTATTGTAACCTTTACAAAGGCCGCCGCCAACGAAATGCTTGAAAGAATAACGGCAGCCGTTGAAGCTCTTTTGAGAGAAAACCCCACCGATGCAAATCTTATAAAGCAGCAGATGCTTCTGCCTACGGCAAAAATCTGTACCATCGACAGCTTCTGTGCCTCTTTGGTAAGGGAAAATTTTGAGCTTCTTGATTTTTCTCCCGATTCGGTCAATGCCGAGGAGGGTGAGCTTGAAATAATAAAAAATGACAGCGTCAATGAGGCACTGTGCCGTATGTACGATGAGGGCGGCGAGGATTTCAGAAATCTTTCTGAGCTTCTTTTCCGTGGCAGAGATGACTCATATCTTGCCGAAACGGTGAAAAAGCTTTACGAAGCCTCACGGTCATTTCCTTTTCCCGATTTCTGGCTCGATTCACTTTGTGACAGCTTCAGGGGAGACATCTCTTTGAGTGAAAGCGTTTACGGAAAAATTATCATTCCCTATGTATGCGACTGCCTTGATTATGCGGTTGATATTGCTGACTATATTCTTGCGGAATGCGAAGGCAACGATGAATACACGGGAGTATTTTATGATGCCGTAAACGAGGACAGAAGACAGTATACTGCCTGCCTTGAGCTTTTGAATGAGGGCAGATGGGACGAGGCGAGAGAAAGAATACTTTCCTTTTCTCCCGCAAGAAGGGGAAGGGCACCGAAATCCCTTAAGGATGACACCTTCTTTGATGCTCTCGTTTTCAAGCGTGATGCCTGCAGTAAAAGGGTCAAGGGACTCAAAAGTCACTTTTTCTCTTCGGAGAAGGATTTTACCGATGATATGGAGTTCTTTGGTCCGACAGTAAAGACTCTTGTTAAAACCGTAAAGCTTTACGGTGAAATTTATTCGGGAAACAAAAAAGAAAAAAAGCTTGCCGACTTCAGCGATATTGCTCATGGGGCACTTAAGCTTCTGGTTAAAAAGACCGATGACGGCTATGAAAAAACCGAAAAGGCAAGAATGCTTTCCGAATCCTTTGATGAAATTCTTATCGACGAATATCAGGATACCAACGAAGCCCAGGATATGCTCTTTACGGCTATTTCACGCAATAATCTTTTTCGTGTCGGTGACGTAAAGCAAAGTATTTACGGCTTCCGTCAGGCTATGCCCGAAATCTTTATCTCTCTTAAGGAAAGATATGCTCTCTATGACAGAGAAAAGGATAATTATCCCGCCAAAATAATTCTCGGCAATAACTTCCGCAGCCGCAAGGGTGTTACGGATATAATCAATTTTATCTTTGATGCTCTTATGAGTAAGGCTTGCGGCGCCGTTGATTATAACGAGGAGGAAAGACTTGTTCCCTCGGCCTTTTATGAGGACGAAAACCGACTCGGCACAGAGCTTCACTTTGTTGAAACGGGTGAGCTTGTTCTCGAAAGCAGCGACGAAAACCAGGCAAGATATATAGCAAAAACCATAAAGGAAATGATAGCTTCAGGCTTTACGGTAAAGGGCGAAAACAGTGAAAGAAAAGCTACCTTCGGTGACTTCGCCGTGCTTTTACGCTCGGCAAAAAGCCGCAGTAATATTTATGCTGATGCCTTCCGTAAAATGGGTGTGCCCTCCTTTACGGAGCCGACGGGCTCATTCCTTGATTCGGCAGAAATAGCACTTGCTCTCAATCTTCTTCGCATTATTGATAATCCCAAGCAGGATGTGCCTCTTCTGAGTGTTATGCTTTCACCTCTTTTCGACTTTACTGCCGACGATGTCAGCCGTTACCGTATTGACTCGAGAAAAGGGGATATTTATTCCTGCCTTCTCATTCAGGAGGAAAAGGGCAACACAAAAGTAAAGGCATTCAACGATAAAATAAGACATTGGCGCCGAATCAGCCTTTGCCGATGTGTGCGTGACCTTGTGGACGAGGTCTTTGAGGATACGGCAATACTTAATATTTTTGATGCCGTTGATCCGACGGGAACGAAAAGGTCAAACCTTATGCTTTTGACCGATTATGCCGACACATATGAAAAAACGGGCTCAGGCGGTCTTTCGGGCTTTGTCCGGTTTATTGACCGATTGAAAAATAACCAAAAGGATCTTACTGCCTGCCTGGGTCAGGTGCAGAGTGCCGATGTTGTAAAGATAATGTCTATCCATAAATCAAAGGGACTTGAATTTCCCGTATGTATTCTCGGAGCCTGCGGAGGCCGCTTCAACAAAAGCGACGAAAGGGAAAATCTTCTCATCAGCCTTAAGCACGGCTTAGGCATAATAAGAAGAGATATAGACACCTTTGACCAATACGACACAATCTGCCACAGCGCCATAAAGCTTTCAAAGGGTCTTGACGGACTCAGCGAGGAGCTTCGTGTTCTTTATGTTGCCCTGACCAGAGCCAGAGAAAGGCTTATTATGGTTTACGGCACAAAGGATGTGGAGGGTACTCTCAAAAAGTGCTATGACAATATCAATCCGAAAACGAAAAAGATTTCACCCTTCCTTGTTTCCTCGGCAACGGGTATGGGCGAATGGATTGTTACGGCTCTTCTCAGACACAGAGATTCCGTATCCCTTCGTGAAATACTCGGCTGCAAGGAGCATATTGTTCTCGACTGTGATTCACCCCTTAAGGTTGTAATATCCTCTATGGAGGAGGAAACATTGCCTCAGGTCGGTAAAAGAAAAGAAGACTGTGCAGATACGGATGAAGGGCTTCTTGACGCCATAAAGGAAAAAATATCCTTCAGATATAAATATGATGGGCTTTCGGGTGTGCTAATGAAAAGAGCCGCCTCTGAGGTGGACAGAAATTTCGTTGACAGAGATTATTTTGCTTCGTCAATGCCGTCCTTTTTATCCGACGGGGGACTTACGGGTGCCCAGAAGGGTATTGCAACCCATACCTTTATGCAGTTTGCCGATTACGGCAATGCAGCCTTTAATGTAAGGGCGGAAATAGAGCGTCTTTGTGAAAAGGGAATCATCACCGATATCCAGGCCGACAGCATAAATGTTTCTGCCGTTGAGCGCTTTTTTGAAAGCGACCTTGCAAAGAGAATCCTTGCAAGCGACAAGGTTATGCGTGAAAAGAAATTTACAATCGAGGTACCTATAAACGAAATTTATGAGGGCACTGACGAGTTTTCTGACGAAAAGGTTATGATTCAGGGTATTGCCGACTGTGCCTTTACGGAAAAGGGTGAGCTTGTGGTAGTCGATTACAAAACCGACAGACTTAAAACTGAAGAGGAATTCATCGGGAAATATTCCTCACAGGTCAAGCTTTACAAAAAAGCTCTTTCAATGTGTACGGATTATACCGTCAAGGAAACTGTGCTTTATTCCTTTTATCTTGGCAAGGCGATAACCGTCGAATAAGCTTTTTGAAAGTTTTTTCAAATAAAATAAATTATTTTCAAAAAAATGTTGATTTTTCATTTTTCTTGTGTTACAATACCATTCGTTAAATAATGCAAAGAGCCGAAAGAGGTGAACAATAATGAAAAAGGATCTTCATCCCAACTACGAGCAGACAGAAGTAAGATGTGCTTGCGGCGCAAAAATCGCTACAGGTTCAACAAAGAAAGATATGCGTGTTGATATTTGTTCAAACTGCCACCCCTTCTTTACAGGTAAGCAGAAGCTTGTTGATACAGGCGGACGTGTTGACAGATTCAACAAGCGTTTCAATCTCAGCAAATAATTATTTCTCAAGCAAATCAGACGATGCAATTTTATTGTGTCGTCTTATTTTCTTTAATAAGGAGGTGCCGATATGTCCGAATACCGTACGGTAAAAAGTGAAAATTCCGATGAATTCATTGTCAAAAAGTCGAGATTTATCGGTTATGTTAAGCCCGTCAAAACCCAGCAGGAGGCCCTCGATTTTATAGGCAGCATCAAAACAAAGCATTGGGATGCTACCCATAATGTCTATGCCTATGTCCTTCGTGAGGGCGGAATACGCCGCTTCAGTGACGACGGTGAGCCTCAGGGTACGGCAGGCATCCCTTGTCTTGATGTGCTTCTTAAGGAGGACGTAACGGATTGCTGTGTGGTTGTGACCCGTTATTTCGGCGGCATAATGCTCGGTGCGGGCGGTCTTGTGAGAGCTTATTCCCACGGGGCAAAGATAGCTCTCGATTCAGGCAGTATAATAACAATGTCCCTTTGCAAAATTGTAACCGCTACAGCTGATTATAATTTTTACGGCAGACTTGTACCTCTTATCTGCGAGTGTGGAGGAATAGTTGATGATACGGAATTTACCGACAGCGTAACCGTAACCTTCCGTATTCCCGAAAATCTTCTTTCCTCGTTCAGGGCAAAGCTTATCGACGTTTCCAACGGCAGATTTGACTGTCAGGTAATTGACGAAAAATTTTGCGAAATATAATTTTTTTAGGGGAAAAAGAAAAAAATCCGCGTATATATAATTATAGGACTTTAAAAAGGGGTGCTTGTAATGTCTCACATAAGAATGCGATCTCTCGAGAATGAAAGAAAAACTATCTCCGAATACGGCTTTCTTTGCGAAAATACCCGGGGAAGAGAGGTTTATGAAGAGGAATGTCCCGTAAGAACGGCCTTTCAGAGAGACAGGGACAGAATTATCCATTGTCCTGCCTTCCGCCGCCTCAAGCATAAAACCCAGGTTTTTCTCGCTCCCGACAGTGCCCATTACAGAACACGCCTTACCCATACCCTTGAGGTTTCCCAGATTGCAAGAACAATCGCAATGGGACTTTCTCTCAACGAAACTCTCACCGAGGCAATTGCTCTCGGTCACGACCTTGGCCACACACCCTTCGGTCACGCAGGTGAAAGAGCTCTAAACGAGGTTTATCCCGGCGGCTTCAAGCATTTCGAGCAAAGTTTGCGAGTTGTTGATTATCTTGAAAATAAGGGGAAGGGACTCAATCTCACCTATGAGGTCAGAAACGGGATTCTTTGCCACACAAGAGGCGAGGAGGCTTCAACCCTTGAGGGCAGAATAGTAAAGCTTGCCGACAGAATCGCATATATAAACCACGATATTGACGATGCCGTAAGAGGCGGAATAATAACCGAAGGCAATATCCCCGCCGAGGCGAGAAAGATTTTAGGCGAGACAAAGAGTGCGAGAATAAACACCCTGGTAATGTCCGCCATCGAAAACACTAAGGATGAAATCGTTCTGGACGGCGATGTTCAGTCTGCCTTTGATATGCTTCACGAATTTATGTTTGACAGAGTTTATACTAACCCTGCCTGCAAAAGCGAGGAAGGTAAGGCAATAAAGCTGATTCAGGCTCTTTATGAGTTTTTCGTTTCAAATCCCAACGAGCTTCCCAATGAATACATAACCATCGCGTGGAAGGAAGGCGCCGAAAGAGCCGCTTGTGATTATATTGCGGGAATGACCGACGATTATGTGCTGAAAATTTACAGCGACTACTTTATTCCAAAGGGATGGAACTATTAAATATTCGGAATGCGGAATGCGCAATTCGGAATCGCGGGTGAGATTTCAGGAAAGATAAAATGATATTCCGCCGCTTTTTAGGGAGTCATCGTAGTAGGGACACGGCGTGCCGTGTCCGAAAAAAACGGCGTGCCGTGTCCGAAAAAAAACGGCGTGCCGTGTCCGAAAAAACACTGCAGACATACATAAATATATCGTAGGGGCGAGTATCGCTTGTCCGTGGTTAAAACTCTCATTAAAAATAACTTGATAGCAGCGGATATTATCCGCTCGGAAGATTTTAAATACAGATAATAAAAACAGAAAGGACGGTGTAATTATGGCGCAAAGATTTTCCGATGAATTTCTCTCTGAGCTTCGTATGAGATGCGATATTGAGCAGATAATATCATCATATACGCCTCTCAAAAGACGTGGCAAAAATCTCGTGGGACTTTGTCCCTACCATAATGAAAAAACACCCTCCTTTACTGTATATCCCGAAAGCCAGAGCTTTTTCTGCTTCGGCTGCGGTGCGGGCGGTGAGGTAATTTCCTTTATCCGACGTGCCGAAAATCTTGACTATACGGAAGCGGTAAGGCTTTTATGCGACCGATGCGGTATGGTGATGCCCAGCGACGGCTTCGACAATTCTCTTGCTGAAAAAAGAAAGAGGATGTATGAAATAAACAAAGAGGCGGCGAGGTTTTTTAATGCCTGTCTTTTTGAGGAGCAGGGCAAGGCAGGTCTCGAATATTACAAAGCAAGAGGCCTCAAAAAAGGAACGATTATTCGCTTCGGCTTAGGCTATGCTCCCGACGGCTGGAGAAATCTGCTTACCTATATGCGCGGTAAGGGCTATAGCTATGAAGAGCTTTATGAAGCAAATCTTGCCAACAAAAGCGAAAAAAACGGCAAGATAAGCTTTTATGATTCCTTCCGTAACCGTGTGATGGTACCGATTATTGATGTGAGAGGCAATGTTGTTGCCTTCGGCGGACGGGTCCTCGACGACAGCAAGCCGAAATATATCAACTCTTCGGATACTCTCGTTTATAAAAAGAGCCTCGGTGTTTTCGGCCTCAATATGGCAAAGAGCACCAAGGAAAAAAGCCTTATTTTGGTTGAAGGCTATATGGATGCCATCTCTCTTCATCAGGCGGGCTTCGATAATGTTATTGCCTGTCTGGGTACGGCACTGACAAGTGAAATGGCGCATTTGCTGGCAAGATATACGGATGAGGTTATTCTCTCCTATGATGCTGACGATGCCGGACAAAAGGCAACGGACAGAGCTATCGGTATTTTTTCGTCAATCGGTATGAAGGTGAGAGTTATCCGTCTTGAGGGAGGCAAGGACCCGGACGAAATATTAAAAAAATACGGTCCCGAGCGATATCGCAGTCTTATTGAAGGGGCAGCAAACGATATTGAGTTTGAGCTTCTGAGACTGAGAAAGGATTTTGACCTTGAAACCAGCGACGGAAAAATGAAATATCTTGAAAGGGTGGCTGAGGTTCTGGCTAAAACAAGCGTAATCGCTCAGGATATTTATACCTCACGGCTTTCTCAGGAGCTTCAGGTTGATAAAAGTAAAATTGAAATCCGCATTTCCCAATTCCGCAGAAGGCTGCAGAAAAGAGAGGAAGGGGAAAAATTCAAAAAAATCCAGCAGGATGCAATGAGCAAAAGTGCAAAAATCGCTATGCAGAATTCCACAAACATCAGAGCGATAAATGCCGAACAGCAGCTCATAGGTGCCCTTTACCGCAATCCGGATTATTACAGGGATATAAAGGGTGAGATTACGGCGGAGGATTTTTCCGTAAGTATTCACGGACGGATATTTGCTGTTTTAACGGAAAAAATAGAAGAGCATAAGGGTCTCGAGCTTACCAATTTTTCCCAGGAGCTTACAAGAGAAGAAATGGACACCTTTGTGCAGATAATAAAAAAGAATGAAAATCTGAGATTCACTCTTAAATTCTGTGCCGACTGTGTACGGGTGATGAGAGAGGAAAGAGCTAAAAGGCAGCAAAGTATTTCTGCGGGACAGCTCAGCGACGAGGATTTTCTCGCTTTGATAAATAAGAGTAAAAAAGGCAATTAACAGAAAGGAAATATAAAATATGGAAAATCAGGAAAAAAATGCATTAATCAAATCCCTCATTGACAGAGGTATCGCTGCAGGTAAAATCAACTCAACGGATATCGATACTGTCCTTGTTGAGGCTGACGTTGATGTGGACGAAATGGAAAAGGTTTATTCAAAGCTCGAGGCAGCGGGTGTTGAAATCGTTGATGACCTGAGCGATGAAATCCTTGAAAACATTTCAATTGATATCGATCTTCCTAAGGATTACGACAGTGCGACTGTTTCTGCCGGTGATCCGAAAAGTGTTATCGACGACCCCGTAAAGGTTTATCTTAAGGATATAGGCAGAGTGCCTCTTCTTACACCTGAAGAGGAAATTGATCTTGCAATCCGTATTTCAAACAATGATAAGGAAGCCAAAGAAATTCTTACCAAGGCAAACCTTCGTCTTGTTGTTTCAATTGCCAAAAGATATGTGGGCAGAGGTATGATGTTCCTTGACCTTATCCAGGAGGGCAACTTAGGTCTTATCAAGGCTGTTGACAAGTTTGACCACACAAAGGGCTTCAAATTTTCAACCTATGCCACCTGGTGGATCAGACAGGCCATTACCCGTGCAATTGCCGATCAGGGCAGAACTATCCGTATTCCCGTTCATATGGTTGAAACCATCAACAAGGTAAAAAAGACCAGCAATATGCTTCTTCACCGTGACGGCAAGGATCCTTCACCTGAGGATATTGCAAAGGAACTCGGTATGCCTACGGACAAGGTGCGCGATATTCTCCGTATTTCTCAGGAACCCGTTTCTCTTGAAACTCCCATCGGTGAAGAGGAAGACAGCCATCTCGGTGACTTCATCCCCGACGAGGATGCTCTTTCACCCGCTGACGCAGCCGCAATGACCTTCCTTAAGGCAAAGGTCAACGAGGTGCTTGAAACTCTTACTCCCAGAGAGGCAGAGGTTTTACGTCTTCGTTTCGGTCTTCGTGACGGCACACCCCAGACTCTTGAAGAGGTTGGTAAGGCATTCAATGTTACCCGTGAAAGAATAAGACAGATTGAAGCCAAGGCTCTCAGAAAGCTTCGCCATCCCTCAAGAAGCAAGCATCTTAAGGATTTATAATTCTTAAAGTAAAAGATAAACCGCTGTAAAAGCATTATGCTGATACGGCGGTTTTGTTGTTTTGATTAAAGGATGACTGCTTTCATCTCTTACTCTAAAGCCTTATTGAGACCAAGGCTTCCTTTTTCGGAAAGCTTGTGAGATTATTTATGTAGGATTATTGTAAAAAATTTACGGCAATATTAAAAGTTGAATCAGGCATTGACACAGATAGCTTCAGCATATATAATTTTATAAAATAATGATGAAAAGAGGGGCCTGTGAATGAAGAAATTGATTTCGCTTTTTCTCGTATTGATTTTGCTTTTATCGGCTTTGTCCGGCCTGACAGTATACGGAGCATCCCTTGCCGAAGGAACCCAGGCAATTTATGACACCTTCCGTGAAGGTAAGTCTGCTCTTGATTATGTTTATTTTTCACCGGTAAAGGATGAGAGCGATACAAAGAAATATCCTCTTATTCTCTGGCTTCACGGAAACTCTTCGGGTGATTATCCGGGCCATCAGCTCAGAAACAGCGATATTCATAAATTTGCAAGTGACGAGCTTCAGTTAAGATTTATCGGTACCGAGGGTGCATTTTTGCTTTTGCCCCGTGATCCTACAAAGACCGTAACTCTTGCCTGGGATTTTGCGGTGGAGGACGCAAAGAAGGTTCTTGACGATTTTGTTGATGAATACGGAAATAACATCGATACGAACCGCATTTATGTGGGCGGTAATTCAATGGGAGGTAAGGGTGTTTATAAAATCGCTGCAGCTTATCCCGATGTCTTTGCGGCGATATTTCCTCTTTCTCCCGTTTATATTCCGACAAAGGCAGAGCTGAAGGCTCTTTCGGACACTGCTGTGTGGATTTTCAGTAACACTAACGACAATTATCCTCAGCTTTCTCCTAATACGGTTTACAGTTATTTCAAGCAGCTCAACAAGTATTCATCTAATCCGCAGAATAACCGCTGGACAGCCTTTTCTGCTTATCACAGACCTGACGGTTCAATGCAGCAGGACGAGATTCATAATACATGGACTCCTGTGTGCAACGACCTTTTTATGGATGACACAAGTGAGTATATGGCTATGTCAACAGTTGACGGTGAGGGCAGAGAAATAAATCTGTTTTATCCCAACGGATTCATTTCCTGGCTTTCCTCAATGCATCTGAGCGGCGGCGATGCTGTCGGCACGCCTAAGGGCGCCTTTGCAAAGCTTATAGAATTTCTTTCAAATATAATCAATGCGATAATCAGCATATTCGGCATATGAGAATATGCACACTTAACCGTGTGTTTTTAGTGAAAAATTATTCTTCAAAAGAAAAATAGTCTCCCTTATCCCATTTTGTGGCAGGGGAGATCTTTTTTATTTTTGTGTGTTCAAGAAGAAAACATTTTGCTGAAAAAGAATAAAAACCGCCCTTAAAGGCGGCGAAAAGCTTAAAAACAGCGATAAAATACCAAAAAAAGCAAAAAAATAAAGAAAACCTCTTGACAAAAAAGACACATATGTGATATCATAGCGAAACATATAATGTGTAATTATGTCTGGAAGTATCCCTTCTTATAAGATGATGTTACCATTTAAAATCAAAAATGTCAATACATTTTTGAAAAAAACCTTGTAATGCAATTCCTCACCCGAGGAAAATAATAAAGATATGGAGTGATAAGCCAATGGTAAATGTAACCGACGTAAAACTCGGAACAAAAGTAAGAAAGAGCTTCGGTAAAATTAAAGAAGTTATGCCGATGCCCAATCTTATCCAGGTTCAGAAGGATTCTTACAAATGGTTCATCGACACCGCACTTAAGGAAGTTCTTAAGGATATGTCGGATATTACCAATTACAGCGGTAATCTTGTCCTTTCCTTCGTTGTCTACCGTATGGACGATAAACCCAAGTACACCGTAAAGGAATGTAAAGAGAGAGACACCACATACTCTGCTCCAATGAGACTCACCGTACGCCTTTATAATAAGGAAACAGGCGAGGTCAAGGAAAGCGAGGTTTACATGGGTGACTTCCCCCTTATGACCGAAAGCGGTACCTTCATCATCAACGGTGCAGAGCGCGCCATCGTTTCACAGCTTGTCCGTTCACCCGGCGCATATTTCGGAATGACTCATAATGTCACAGGTAAAAAGCTTTTCACTTCAACCATCATTCCCGGCCGCGGTGCATGGCTCGAATATGAAACCGACCAGAACGATCTCTTCTTTGTAAGAATCGACAAAAACAGAAAAATCCCCATCACCACACTTATCCGTGCTTTAGGTGTTTCCACAGATACAGATATCCGTGAATTCTTCGGCTTTGATGACAGAATTGAAGCTACCCTTGAAAAGGATAACTCCAAAAACAGCGACGAAGCACTTATCGAAATTTACAAAAAGCTCCGTCCCGGCGAACCTCCCACGCTCCAGAGTGCACAGAACCACATCGAAGGTATGTTCTTCGATGAAAGAAGATATGACCTTTCCAGAGTAGGCCGTTATAAGTACAACAAAAAGCTCGGTATCTCCGACAGAATCCGTGGCTTCAGACTTGCACAGCCCATCATCAACGAGCTTACAGGTGAAATCATCGCCGAGGAAGGCGAGCTTATGACCAAGGCACGTGCCCTCGAGGTTGAGCAGGCAGGTGCAAAGGTTGCATATGTTACCGTTGAAGGTCTTGAGGAGCCCGTAAAGGTTATCTCAAACCATATGGTAGACATCAAGGGCTATCTTCCCGATTATACCGACGAAGAATTAAAGAGTGTCGGCATCAACGAAAATGTAAGATATACCGTTCTTATGGAAGCTCTTACCGAAATGGAAGGCATGAGCAAGGAAGAGGGTCTTGCATATCTTGAGTCCAGAGCAGACGAGCTCATTCCCAAGACCATCATCGTTGATGATATTCTTGCATCAATCAACTATCTCAACTGCCTTGCAAACGGCGTAGGCAATGCTGACGATATCGACCACCTCGGCAACCGCCGTATCAGAAGCGTAGGCGAGCTTTTACAGAATCAGTTCCGTGTAGGCTTCTCACGTATGGAAAGAGTTGTCAAGGAAAGAATGACTCTTCAGGCTCAGGAAAGCGAAAAGGTTACTCCTCAGGCTCTTATCAACACAAGACCTGTTATCGCTGCCGTAAGAGAATTCTTCGGTTCATCACCCCTTTCACAGTTCATGGACCAGAACAACCCCCTTGCTGAGCTTACTCACAAGAGAAGACTTTCAGCTCTCGGCCCCGGCGGTCTTTCCCGTGACCGTGCAGGCTTCGACGTCCGTGACGTTCACTACTCACATTACGGCCGTATGTGTCCCATCGAAACACCTGAAGGTCCCAACATCGGTCTTATCTCTTATCTTGCAACCTTTGCAAGAATCAACGAATACGGCTTCATTGAGGCTCCCTTCCGTCCCATCGACAAGGAAACCGGCAAGGTTCTTGAAACCTTCGAATATATGACAGCTGACGTTGAAGACGAATACACAGTTGTTCAGGCTAACGAACGCCTTGACGAAGAAAACCGTTTCGTAAGAAACAAGGTCAATGCCCGTCACCGTGATGAGTTCCTTGAAATTGACCCTGCAAGAGCAGATTATATGGACGTTTCACCTAAGATGGTTGTTTCCGTTGCTACTGCGCTCATTCCCTTCCTTGAAAACGACGACGCTAACCGAGCACTTATGGGTTCAAACATGCAGCGTCAGGCAGTACCTCTTCTTACCTGTAACGCACCCTATGTCGGCACAGGTATGGAATACAAGGCAGCTACCGACTCAGGTGTCTGCGTTCTCGCAAAGGCAGCCGGTACAGTTACTTATGTAAGTGCAGACCGTGTTGATGTTATGACAGACGAAAACCGTCTTGATACCTATAACCTTATCAAGTTTATGCGCTCCAATCAGGGCACCTGCATAAACCAGCGTCCCATCGTAAATGTCGGTGATGTTGTTGCAAAGTCAGATGTTATTGCTGATGGCCCCGCAACAGGCGACGGTGAGATCTCCCTCGGTAAGAATGCCCTTGTCGGCTTTATGACCTGGGAAGGCTACAACTATGAGGACGCTGTTTTAATTAATGAGCGCCTTGTTCGTGAGGACGTTTACACCTCTATTCATATTGAGGAATATGAGCTTGAAGCACGTGATACCAAGCTTGGACCTGAGGAAATCACCCGCGATATTCCAAACGTAGGTGAGGATGCCCTTAAGGATTTGGATGAGCGTGGTATTATCCGCATCGGCGCTGAGGTTCGCTCAGGCGATATCTTAGTAGGTAAGGTAACACCTAAGGGTGAAACCGAGCTTACCGCCGAGGAAAGACTGCTCAGAGCCATTTTCGGCGAAAAGGCAAGAGAAGTTAGAGATACTTCCTTACGTGTACCCCACGGCGAATACGGCACCGTTGTTGATGTTAAGACCTTCACCAGCGAAAACTGCACCGAACTTGCTCCCGGCGTAAATAAGGTTATCCGCGTTTATATTGCTCAGAAGAGAAAGATCTCCGTAGGCGATAAGATGGCGGGCCGCCACGGTAACAAGGGCGTTGTTTCCAGAATTCTTCCTCAGGAAGATATG